>JBAVWM010000047.1:0-7528 GCA_049697815.1 Methanoregula sp.
GCCTTTGCTGCGATGGTAGTACAGGGAAAGTCTATCTTTTTTGCCTGGTCTTCGTAGTGTTCGCCATACACCAGCGCGTAGAGCTTCGCCTTCGAGATGGCCCCCATGGTAGCAGCATAGCTGACCCCGGCATCATTATGGATGAAGACAAAGCAGAGGTCAAAATCCCGTTTCCCCTCCGACATCTGAGCCACGGCCCGGTCAAGGTCCATGACCTCCCCGAGGTAGTGCCGGTCCGTGTCGGCCACAACGAGCAGCGTGTTGGCAGCCTTGTTGCCGGCTACGACAGGAGCGATCCCTGCCTTCTTCAGCCGGTTTATCAGGTAGAGCGCGATGCTGGTCTGCACCGGCACCTGCGGGCACCCGAGTACGAGAAGTGCCGTCTTCTGGGAAGTTGTTGATTCGTCGGTCACGCTGGATCAGTCCCTGTCTTGCAGCATGTATAGCTTCATTATCCGGTTTTTGGGAAATAACCTTGTGTATCGTAACGCCTTGTAATTTCAGGAAGACCGGATCCCACAAATCCGCTCCGGGTGGGTATAGATAGTGAACCGGTCGCCCCGGGAGAAGCCGATAAGGGTGATTCCCGCAGCCTCCGCCGTTGCAATCCCCTTATCGGTTGAAGCCGCGCGGGAGATGATTATGGGAATCCCGGCATGGGCAGATTTCCGGACCATGCCTGCGGGCTGCCTCCCAGTACAACCGATCACGCAGCCGGAGAGGTCGATCCCGTTCAGGATGGCGTACCCCACAAGCTTGTCTACCGTATTATGCCGGCCCACATCGCTGCTTTTTGCAAGCAGCCTGCCATCCCGGAAGAGCACCGAGCAGTGAACCCCGCCGGTCTTTTTCCAGAGCTCGGTCTCGATCTCGCGGGTGACAGCCATCACATCCTCATAAGAGAGATGAATGTCCGACACCGTCCGGGGTGGTGTCGAGAGAAAACTGAGGCCACCGGAAGAACCGACTTCCCGCTTTTTCCACCGCAAATCACAGCCGGTATCGGAGTAGACGAGGATGCGATCCCCCTCGATCTTCACTTTGTCCACGCAGCGAAGAATCCCTTCACTGACGAGATAGCCGGCGCCCAGTTCCCGCAGCTGGTCGCGGCTTGCAACCATCTCCGTAACCGGCTGATCGTTGAGCAGGAGCTCGAACCGGTCCTCGATGACAACGGCATCATCCGTCTCCCGCGCCTTGCCGGCAATGACCTGGATGCTGTGGTGCGTATGAATCATGGTCCGCTCGTCTCCGCGTATACCCAGTCGAGGTAGGGAGGGTGGCCGGCTATGACCGGCAGGACAATAATCTCCGGCACATCGTAGGGATGCTCTGCTTTGAGTGCCCGGATCGCCGCATCTGCCAGTCCCCGCCGGGTCTTGATAACGAGGAGGTGCTCCTCGTCATCGCAGCACTCTCCCTTCCACCGGTAGAGAGAGCGCACCGGCATAATATTCACGCAGGCAACAAGGTTTTTTTCCAGCAGGCCCTTCGCAAGTGACACCGAAAGCGCGGGGGGTACCGTGGACAAGATCACGCAGATCTCCGGTGCACCTCCCGCTTTTTTCTTCTCCATGGGAGAGATCTTGCCTTTCCCGGCTCATAAGTATATATAATCCGGTCTTTCCGGAACATGGCAGGAGTTAATTTCACTAGACGCCAGCGCGAATGGTACATACGTATGTACGCATCACGCATGAGCAATCTCCCGCCGTATCTTTTTGCACGGATCGACGAGATGAAAGCCGAACAACGGAAATTGGGTGTTGACCTCATCGATCTCGGTGTCGGGGACCCCGACCTTGCAACACCGGCCCATATCGTAGAGGCCCTCTGCATGGCCGCAAAGGATGCCAAAAACCACCATTACCCGGACTATGCCGGTATGCCGGCCTACCGGCGTGCTGTTGCCGGCTGGTACAAGAAGCGCTTCGGCGTTACCCTTGACGCAGGCAGGGAAGTCCTTGCCCTGATGGGCTCAAAAGACGGCATCGCCCACATTGCCGAAGCGTTCGTGAACCCCGGCGACTATGTCCTTGCCCCGAGCCCCGGCTACCCGGTGTACCGTACCGGGACGCTCTTTGCCGAAGGCCGGGTGCACGACATGCCGCTGCTCCAAAAAAATAATTTTGTTCCCGTGCTCTCCGATATCCCGAAGAAGGTGGCAAAGGCGGCAAAGATCCTGTACATCAACTACCCGAACAACCCGACGGCCGCAGTAGCACCGGCAGGGTTCTATAAGGAGGTCGTTGACTTTGCGGAAGAGAACGATATCGTCGCGGTCTCGGACAATGCGTACTCCGAGATCGCGTACAACGGGTACCGGGCTCCCTCGTTCCTTGAAACGAAAGGCGCCATGGAGGTCGGTATCGAGATGCATTCGCTCTCCAAGACCTACAACATGACCGGCTGGCGGATCGGGATGGCAGTTGGTAATGCGGAGATCCTTGCCGGGCTCGGGCGGGTCAAAACCAATGTCGACTCCGGGGTCTTTGACGCGGTGCAGCATGCTGCCATCACGGCCCTATCAGGTTCACAGGACTGCGTGAAGGACGCCTGCGGGATCTACCAGGAGCGCCGCGATGTGCTCGTCAGAGGCCTGCAGGATCTCGGGTTCGATGTGCCGCTGCCCAAGGCAACGTTCTATGTCTGGGTGCCGGTAAAGGACTGCATGGCGTTCTCTGCCAGGCTTCTGACCGAGGCCGGTATCGTAGTAACGCCGGGCGTCGGCTTCGGTGCCAGCGGCGAAGGCTACGTGCGGTTTGCGATCACCCGCCCGGTTGCCCGGATACAGGAAGCAATCGAACGGATGCGGAGGATGGACCTGTGAAACTCCCTCACCACATAACAATAAAGAACGGCCGGCTCCACATCAACGGGCAGGACTGCGTAGCCCTCGCGGAGAGATTCGGGACGCCGCTCTACGTGACGAGCGAGGACCGGGTCGTGGAACAGTTCGAGAGCTATAAAAAAGCCCTCGGTGCCCGGTACCCGAAGGTGCAGGTGCTCTTTGCCGCCAAGGCAAATGGTAACCTTGCGCTGATGCGGGCGCTGGCACAGAAAGGGGCCGGAGCAGATGTCTTCTCCTCCGGGGAACTCCAGCTGGCGCTCGCGAGCGGCATGGCACCGGAGAAGCTCCTTTTCAATGGGAGTTCGAAGACTCCCGCAGACCTGAAACTCGCCGTGGAGAAAGGTGTGAAGGTCTCCCTTGACTCCCTTGACGAACTTCACCAGCTTGATGCCGTGGCAGCAGCGGCAAAAAAGGCAGTAAAGGTCTCATTCCGCGTCAACCCGGCGCTCGAGGTGCCCACCCACCCGAAGATCGCCACCGGGCTTGCCACGAGTAAGTTCGGCATCCCTCACAAGGAGATCCCCGCTGCGTACCGGGAAGCCCTTGCCACAAAAAGCATCCGGCCGGTCGGCATTCACTGCCACATCGGCTCGCAAATCCTTGACGTTGAACCCTTCGCACGGGCAGCGGAAGTGATGGTGCGGATTGCAAAGGAACTCACCGGGATGGGCGTGAAACTCGAGTTCATCGACCTTGGCGGCGGCCTTGGCATACCGTACCATCACGACACGGACCCGGCCCCGACCGCAGAGGATTATGCAGCAAAGGTTGTACCGATCTTCAAAGCCGGCATGGAAGCCTGCGGCATCACTCCCGAACTCTGGGTGGAGCCCGGCCGGTCTCTCGTGGCAGATTCAACCGTCCTCCTGACACGGGTCAACTCCACCAAGAAGACCCACAAGCGCTTCGCCAACGTGGATGCAGGGTTCAACCTCCTGATCCGGCCCGCGATGTACGACTCCTACCACGAGGTCATCGTGGCAAACAAGGCGGATGCGCCACTGACAACCGAGTACACCGTGAGCGGACCGATCTGCGAGACTGGCGATATCCTTGCCCCGGACCGGAAACTCCCCGAAGTTGCGGCCGGGGATATCATCGCTCTCCTCGATGCCGGCGCCTATGGCTACGCGATGGCCTCGCAGTACAACGGCCGCCCGCGCTGTCCCGAGGTGCTCCTCCACGGCACACAGGTTGCCCTCATGCGGAGGGGAGAGACCACGGCCGATATCACCGCTGCCATGGAGCGCCCTCCCTGGCAGAATTAGGGGGATCCGTACGGTGCTGTTCCACTATGCGCTGGTCGATGACCTCATAACAAAAGAGGAGTTTGAACAGCGCGTAGAAGAGAAGATCGATGAATGCGGGGATCTGATTGACGAGCCTACTGCCGCGATGATGGTGGTAGGCGAGCTGGGCCGCGAACACGTGAAGATCAAGGGGCTCTTTGCAAAATCCAGCCTCTTCTCTTTTTTTGGGAAAGTGATCGACAAGACCGAACCCAGGGAGTTCGTCCGTGCTGACGGTGAGAAAGGCTGGGTAGCCACGCTCCTCTTAGGGGATGAGACCGGAACGACCCGTCTCGTGCTCTGGGACGAGAAGGCCGGGGCGGCACTGGATACCGCAGTCGGGGACGTGCTCGAGGTCATCGGCCGTCACCCGGGGAAGAGCACGAGCGAGATCTATGCCCTTGCCCTCCGGAAAGCAGGCTGCGAGATCACCTGCTCTCTCCCTGCAGGTGCCGGGAGCCTCTCGTCCGAGCCGGTAGAACTGGATGTTGTCCTGCTGGCGGTGGAGCCGATAAGGACATTCACAAAACGTGACGGAAGCACCGGTGAGATGGCAGAGGCCGTTATCGGGGATAGTGAAGGGACCGCCCGGCTCGTTGCATGGGCACCGGAACTGCTGAACGGACTGACGGCCGGTACAACCGTCCATATTACCAATGTAAAACCCAATAACCGGGGTGAGGGACGGAACTACAGTATTGATGAAAAGAGTACGGTTACGACAACCGGAACAGCTATTGCCGTCCCGTTCACCCCGCTTCATTCCGTTGCCCACCAGGGTATTTATTCGGTGAAAGGGAGCGCAAAGCAGGTCCAGCAGCCGCGTTCCTTCACGATGCGGAATGGTACAACGTCATGGGTCAGGAATGCAGTCATCCAGGATGCAGATGACGAGCTGAAGATCGTGCTCTGGGGGGAAACTGCTCTTGTCCCGTTCTCGCCGGGCAACCAGGTTGAGATTTACCATGCCACTGCCAAACCCGGGCGATATGGGGGAATCGAACTGGGTGTGGGACGGGGAAGTGTATTCCGGGTGCCCGTGGAGACCGTCCGCCCGATCCTCTTCTCCGGAACGATCATTGCCGGTCCGGGGTGCCTCTTCATCGATAACGGCTCTGAACGGTATCTCATTGAAGGCACCTTTACGCACGGAAGTGAGGTTACGGTAACCGGCCTTCTTTCCGGGAGCAGGATCATACCGGAACGGGTAGAGCTGGTTGTTCTGGATGCTGAGTCCGTTCTCCGGAATGTCCTGCAGTTCCAGGACGGACTGAAATCCTGATGGTTACTTTCACCCTGCACAGTACGGGGGTTTATATCCCAGTCATTAACATGTTGTTGTGCCATAGGAGTGTATAAGAAATGGCTGAAGGACCATTGGAAATTGAAGATTTACCGGGCGTTGGCCCGAGTACCGCAGACAAGCTCCGGGAAGCCGGTTACCTCTCCGTTGAGAGCATTGCAACCGCATCGCCGGCAGAACTCTCCGAGATCTCGGAGATCTCCGAGTCAACGGCCAAGAAGATCATCAAGGCTGCCCGGGAAGTGGCGGATGTCGGGGGATTCAAGACCGGCAAGGATATCTTTGAAGCACGCAAGGATATCAGGAAACTCTCGTTCCGGGTTCCCGAACTGGATACCCTGCTTGGCGGGGGTATGGAAACACAGGCCATCACCGAGATGTATGGTGAGTTCGGTTCCGGTAAGAGCCAGATCGTCCACCAGATGGCCGTCAATGTCCAGCTGCCGGAAGAGCACGGGGGGCTTAATGGGAGCGCCATCTATATTGACACGGAGAATACCTTCCGCCCCGAGCGTATCGAGCAGATGGTAAATGGCCTTGGTATCGATGATGTCCCGGATGCCCAGGAGTTTTTAAATAATATCCATGTCGCGCGGGCACATACGTCCGATCACCAGATGCTCCTCATCGATAACTCCCGCGAGTTAGCGAACGAACTGAAAACCAGCGACAAGCCGGTCAAGCTCTTCATCATCGATTCCCTGACCGCCCACTTCCGTGCTGAATATGCAGGCCGGGGAACCCTTGCTACCCGGCAGCAGAAACTGAACCGGCACATGCACGAGCTCTTCAAACTCATCGACGAGCACAATGCCGTGGGGCTCGTCACCAACCAGGTCATGTCCAACCCGGCCGTCTTCTTCGGCGACCCGACAAAACCGATTGGGGGCAATATCGTCGGCCACACGGCAACATTCCGCCTCTACCTCAGGAAGAGCAAAGGCGGCAAGCGTATTGCACGTCTCGTGGACAGTCCCAACCTGCCCGAAGGCGAGGCACCGTTCATGGTTGAAGAGGCTGGTCTCAAATCGTGCTGAAGGCACTCCTCACGGATATTGATGGGACGATCACCGATCCCTCGCGCAGGATAAGTACCGGATCCATTGAAACGATCCGGTCACTTGTCGACAGCGGAATCGTTGTCGTACTGGCAAGCGGGAATACTTCCTGTTTTATGGATGCCCTCTCCAAGATGATCGGTACAACGGGGACATTCATTGCTGAAAATGGCGGCGTATTCAGGGTGGGGTACACGGGTTCCCTGCGTATCAAGGGAGACCAGGAGGTCTGCCGGAAGGCACTGGAAGTGCTGCAGGTACATTTCCGGGTTTCCGGAAAGGAACTCGAGCTCTTCAGTGCCCCATACCGCTTTGCCGATATTGCCTTTGCCAGGACCGTCCCGGTCGATGAGGTCAAATCAGTGCTCCGGGATCACCCGGTACAGGTCCTGGATACCGGCTATGCTATCCACCTCCAATCGCCCGGAATCAACAAGGGAACAGCCTTGGTGGCACTCGCAGAAGAGATGGGCTTCAAACCCGCTGATTTTCTTGCCATCGGCGACTCGCTCAACGATATCCAGATGCTGAAGACAGCCGGTATCGGTATCACCGTAGCAAATGCACACCCGGATACAAAGGCCGTGGCACAGTACGTTGCCAAAAAAGAGTATGGAGACGGTTTCGTGGAAGCTGTTGAAAAATATTATTCTTATTTCCGTGCAAGGAAGCGGTCAACGACAATATAGTCCTTGATGTCCTTGACAGCCTCAAAGGGGATAATCAGGAGCTTGTCATCCTCGAGAGCGTAGCCGTCTGTAGAGAAAGACTGGTCCGGGTGAATGATCATTTCCATGACTTGGCCGGAATCAAAATCGACCCGGATGTTTTTGAGGGTTCCAATGAGCTTTCCTTCATTGCTCATGATCTTTTTTCTTGAAAGGCTGCGGGCAAATACACGAGTCATAAAAAAATTAGCGACGTATAAATATATAAACTGTTCTAAATCCGTAAAAAAAGAGTTTTTTTTGAATTGTTTGGTGTAAGAACGTTATTTGAACATTTCAGCGGCCATATGGATATCCGC
>JBAVWM010000048.1:0-1776 GCA_049697815.1 Methanoregula sp.
ATTATGTTATTCAACCAATTCTTCCTGAGCTCGTAGCGGGTGAGGGAAATAAGACTTATTTAGGTCATGAATACTCTTCAAATGATAATATTATGTCCCCACAATTACTGCAAAAAACACTAAAAAAATTTGATTTGATGATCAATGAAAATGCTGCTACTCACGGAGAACTACTCCGATGAAAGTAATGACGATTCTGGGAACACGCCCTGAAATCATTCGTCTGAGTCGTATCATTGAAAAACTGGATTCACACTGTACCCATATTCTCGTTCATACGGGCCAGAATTTCGATAAGAATCTAAGCGATATTTTTTTTAAGGATATGAAAATCAGGAAACCGGATTATTTTCTGAATGTAAAAAGTACAACATTCGGTGAACAGCTTGCCAAAATCCTGACGGAGACGGAAAAGGTCATGGAAAAAGAGCGGCCTGATAAAGTGCTGATACTGGGTGACACCAACAGCAGCCTGTCTTCTATCATTGCCAAACGACTAGGAATTAATGTGTTCCATATGGAAGCAGGAAACCGTTGCTATGATGACCGTGTTCCCGAAGAAGTCAACCGGCGCATCATCGATCACTCCAGCGATCTTCTCCTCCCGTACACAGAACGCAGTCGTGCCAACCTCATTCGCGAAGGTATACCTCATGAACGTATTTGTGTAACGGGAAATCCAATTCTTGAAGTGATTAGCCATTACGAGGATCCCATTAACCGTTCAGATATCCTGAGACGTCTGAACATCAAGAAGAAGAAATATGTTCTTGTCACGCTCCATCGCGCAGAGAATGTAGACCTCGAACATCGGCTGCGCGAATTTATCAGGGCATTTACCACAATAAGCAGACGATACGGTGTCCCGGTGATCTGTAGCCTTCACCCTCGTACCCGCGATAAAATCCGTCAATTCAACATCGATATGGACCCGGATGCGATCCGGTTCAATGAACCTTTTGGATTCTTTGATTTTATCCGCCTTGAACGTGAAGCCCTATGTGTCCTGAGCGACAGCGGAACCGTTCAGGAAGAATGCTGCATTTTGCATGTGCCGAATGTTACTATCCGCGACGTAACGGAACGCCCCGAGACCCTTGAATGCGGCAGCAACATTCTGTCGGGTGCAGACCACGACACAATTCTCCAGTGTTTCAAGATCGTGATGTCACAATCACCTACATGGGTTGTGCCCCCCGAATATCTCAGGCTGGACGTAAGTAGTACTGTCGTCAGACTGGTACTGGGCTATTCACACACATCTGAAAAGACAGGATGAACCCACTCATTCTTGAGACCCATGAAAAAATTTGCTCTTATATCTCTTGGACTTCCCCCATCCCAGTCGGGTCAATCGATGGCACTCTACCATCTTCTCAAGCAATTCGATCCCCAAAAATATTGTTTGATAACCCTGAAAAATTTTCATCAGTACCAATGCCTTGGGAACTGTTCGAATCAGCTCAAGGCAAAATACTTTTTTTTGCATCCGGACTACCAGATTGTCAGATTAATGATCAAAGCTGCCTCGATAATTCGTTCTGCCCTTTTGCTTGAGATTATTCTGAAACTCCGTATTTTTCAGGTTGAAAAGATCCTGCAAAAAGAACAGTGCAAGGTAGTTATCGGTTGTACTGGCGACCTTTTCGATCCTCCTGCAGCATTCTTTGCAGCAAAACAACTCGGGATTCCCTTTATTCTCTATACGTTCGATTTTTATTCCCGTCAATGGATCCATCCGGTTCTGAGAAAATTTTCAGAAAAAAAGGAGCGGGA
>JBAVWM010000049.1:0-2950 GCA_049697815.1 Methanoregula sp.
CGCAACCGGCCCGGTCTGACCGGATCAAAATACCGCAGGAGCGGCATACCTGACAATTTTGCATTACCATGAGCCGGTATGAGAAAGGAGTTGTTATGCCCCGGAGAAAACCTGTCTGATTTGACACCATGCCTCCCTCCTGCGCCACCAGTCTCCTGCCGGGGGACGGGGCGCAGTATGATAACGCGGTTCGAATTGTCTGAAAAATACTCAAGGATTTTCTTCCAGGCACTGCATCACCATCCCGATCCGGGTATGCCGCAGCGGCGGGGGCATACATGCCCAAAAGAGCGTCAGAGTTTTTTCAGAGGATTTCCCATGAACACTGAATTAAACAGATGTGATCCATGGTTTGTTCGTGCCTCCTCAATTTTGTGCGATGGACGCAGCCGCCCCCGAAAGGGCGCCCCCGCGGCGGATCAGTAACCATATGCTCATTTGGAAAAATCGTCCTGCCCACCGTGCCGTACGGAGGCCCTGAGGCGGGGGGCCCTCATAAAATTACCTTATTTTTACCATTTTCATGGTTCGGGTGCGAACTCACGTTCCTGCCTGTCTCTATGGGGCAAATTTTAATAAAACCGTATATCGAATGGTTGATCCATGACCACCCTGTCCCTCATGTATTGGAAAGGTACTATCGCCATCTGCCTGCTGGCACTCCTTACCCTGATGCTCGCAGCCGGCGGGTGCATGCAACCGGCACCGCAGCCACAGCAACAAGCACCGGCACCGGTCACCGCTACCCAGACAGATAATAGTCATATTACGATTGCGTATCCCGGCAGTCCCGATACGACCACGCTCTCCGAGCTGGAGGCCACGGTCACCGACAGTGCGGGAAAAACACAGACCAGGTCTGCCGGTGATCATTTATCGACAACCCCCCTGAAATATGGAGCGACCATTCAACTTACCGGTACCTTTAACGCGAATGACCATGTGATTGTCACCGGTTATTTCCTGGACGGGTCACATAAGATCGTGCTCGATACAACAATCTGACCTTTTTTTTTGCACCGGGGATATTCCGGACTGCTTCAGCTGATCTCTATAAAAAAAAGAGCCAGGATATCATTTTCAGGATGAAATGAATTGCAGCATCCGCACCTTTTAGGATTTCCGCAGGGCGCCGGAACGGGACTTCCCGCCAGTCAGAGTCCTGCTGCGCAGCAGCCGGTTGTACGCGATGGCGAAGCGGTGGGCTTCGTCCCTTATCTCCTGGAGGTAGAGGAGGGCCATGCCTTTCCGGTCAAGCCGGCGGGGAAGCATCTCCCCGGGCAGGTAGACTTCCTCTTCGCGTTTGGCAAGCGCAATGACCGGGATGCAGAGGCCAAGACCGTCCAGCGCGCCGAGTGCCGCCTCAAGCTGGCCCTTTCCACCATCGATGACGATCAGGTCAGGCATCTCCCCGTCCTCCTCAGTCTGCCGCTTGTACCGCCGGCGAACCACCTCGGCAATCGAGGCGAAATCATCAATCCCTTCAACGGTTTTGATCAGGAACCGCCGGTAGTTCTTCTTGTCCGGCTCCCCATTCCGGAACTGCACCATCGAGCCTACCATCGAAGTCCCGGACAGGTGCGAGATATCGAAGCACTCGATGACGACCGGGGGGTCGGGGAGGCCGAGGTTTGCCTGGAGATCCTTCATCTTCAGCTCGTTTTTCAAAAACGAGTGCCCGATATTCTTCTCAACAAGCTCGAGGAGTTTTTTCTTTTCGCCGGATTTCGGGACAGTCACGTGGACAATCCTGCCTTTCCGCTCCGACAGGTACGAGGGCAGGGCCTCGTCCACGTCATGGGGCAGGATGAGTTCCGATGGCGGGATATTGTCGGCATAGTACTGGACAAGGAACTCGTCGAACGCATCCTCCCGGTAATCAAACGAGTACTCCTGCTTGCCCGAGAGGAGGCCCCGCTCGACAGTAAAGACCATCAGGTACAGGGTGTCCCCCGAGATGGTGTACCCGATGACATCCTCGTCGGTCTCCCGGGGACGGGCAACATGCTGGCGCTCTGAGAAGCCGGCAATTGCCGCTATCTGGTTGCGGAGCGTCAGGGCCCGCTCGTACTCCATCTTCTGCGAACAGACCGCCATTTCCTCCTGCAGGGATTTGATGAGTTCGGCGCTTCTCCCCCGGAGCAGGGCCGCGGCCCGTTCTACCTGCACCCGGTAATTCTCCTCACTGACCGCCCGTATGCAGGGGCCGCTGCACGAGCCCATGTGGTACCGGAGGCAGGCCCGCTTCGGGAGTTTACGGCAGGGGCGGAGGGCAAAGATCCTTTTTGTGAGCCGGAGGATCTCATCGCGGGCCATCGCCGAGACGAACGGGCCGAAGTAAGTTGCTTCCCCTTTGGTCGTGCGCCGGGCAATGCCGATCCGGGGGTAGGGCTCTTTCGTGAGCTCGATGTACGCGAACCTCTTCGAGTCCTTCAGGTCGATATTGTAGTGCGGCTGGTGCTTCTTGATGAGGGTATTTTCTAAAATGAGCGCCTCGGTCTCGGTGTTGGTGATCATCAGGTCTACTTCGGCGATGTTTTCGACAAGGGCTTTGGTCTTTGCATCGTGATCCTTCTTCTGGAAGTAGCTCGTGACCCGCTTTTTGATATCCTTGGCCTTCCCGATATAGATGATCCCGCCAGCTTGATCTGAAAAGAGGTAGCAGCCGGGGGCGTGGGGGAGGGTGGTGAGATCGATCATCCGCTATTCTTAGTCATGTGCGGGAGGTCATAAGGGATTAGGATCGGGCATGAATTTCAAACCTCATAGATTTGTTTTATAAGATAGATTTGTACTAGTTCATTCACGGGAGTTTTTCGAAATAGTTACCATTATTTCTTCGATAATCATTCCATTACTTGCAATGTATGGTGCGATAATTTCAACCTATAATTTTCTGAATGAGAGAAAAAAAGAAAAACCACAGATTGAGATAATAACTGACTTAAAT
>JBAVWM010000050.1:0-33280 GCA_049697815.1 Methanoregula sp.
GGCCAGACTGTTGAGATCGATGGCAGGACGATCACGCCCGGCATGGTATCTTCCTGCAGTGACATTACCATCCACATCCCGGGATTGGAGAAGTTTCCATGAGGTCAATTGTTGAAGAGGCACTAACCAAGGCGAGGGACGAGACCATCAAGCCCGCGCAGAATAACCAAGACCTTGACCAGATTCTCGCCGAGCTCAAGACCGAGATCGCGGTGATCGGGTGCGGGGGCGGCGGGTCAAACACCATCTCCCGCATGATGGAAGAGGGTATCCACGGGGCCAAGCTCATTGCCATGAACACCGATGCCCAGCACCTGATCCGCACCCAGGCCGACCAGCGGATCCTCCTCGGCCGTCAGCGGACCCGGGGCCTTGGTGCCGGCTCCATCCCCCAGATCGGGGAGGAAGCAGCCCTCGAGAACGAACAGGAGATCCGGGCCGTTGTCTCGGGTTGCGACATGGTCTTCATCACCGTCGGGCTCGGCGGCGGTACCGGGACCGGTGTTGCACCGATCGTGGCAAAGGCAGCCCGCGATGAGAGCGCCCTCACCATCGCTATCGTCACCCTGCCGTTTGCTGCGGAAGGTGCCATACGGATGGAGAACGCAGAAGCGGGTCTCGAACGCCTCCGGGACGTGGCGGACACGGTCATTGTTGTACCCAACGACAAGCTGCTCGAAGTCGTCCCCAAACTCCCGCTCTACGCGGCCTTCAAGGTAGCGGACGAGGTCCTCATGCGTGCCGTCAAGGGGATTACGGAACTGATCACCATGCCCGGTCTCGTGAACCTCGACTTTGCCGATGTGCGCACGGTCATGGAGCGCGGCGGCGTCGCCATGATCGGGATGGGGGAGAGCGACAGCGAGGACAAGGCAGCGGACTCGGTCAAGAAGGCGATCCGCTCCCCGCTGCTCGACGTGGATATCAGCGGCGCCACTGCCGCGCTGGTGAACGTGGTAGGCGGGCCGGACATGACCATGGAAGAGGCGGAGGGCGTTGTGCAGGAAGTCTACAACCGCGTGGACCCGAACGCGCGTATCATCTGGGGTGCCCAGATCGACCCGGCGATGGAAGACAAGATGCGGACCCTCCTTGTGGTCACGGGCGTACGGTCGCCACAAATATATGGTCGGAATGAGAAACTTACCCCCAAAGTACAGAAACAGTTTGAGATCGATTTTCTCAAGTGAGCCAATATGGAAATTTCAAAACCTGAATTGAAAGCAGATGTACTCCATGAGGAGTTATTCCGCAAATACCTCCGGGTCCTCAAACTTGCGCGCACCCCTACCCGGGAAGAGTTCAACAAGATCGCGGCCGTTGCAGCAGCCGGTATCCTTGTCGTCGGGATGATCGGCTTCATCATCTTCATCGGCTTCAACCACTACGAAATGCTCGGGTTCTAGTTGCGATAGTTATGACAAAGCCAACCCCCCCGGCGCCCGCAGCGCCACAGGTTCCTGCAGCACCCGAGATTTTTGTTAACCGCATCTTTGCGATCAAGACCACTTCCAAGCAGGAGCGGACGGTAGCCGACAACATCCTCAAGGCGATCGAAACCAGAGCAACGGACATCAAGGTGGCGTCCATCATCGTCCCGAACGAGCTGCAGGGCTATGTGCTCATCGAGACGCCCGAGCAGCGGAACCGCATCGAGCAGCTCGTCGAGCTGATAGCCCATGCCCGCGTTGTCACCAAGGGAGAGACCAGCCTTGCCGAAGTCGGCCATTTCCTTATCCCGAAGCCGGTCGTTGCCGGCATTGACGAGGGCACCATTGTCGAGCTGATCGCCGGCCCGTTCAAGGGCGAGAAGGCGGTCGTCAAGCGCGTCGACTCCGCAAAGGAAGAGATCACGGTCGAGCTCTACGAGAGCGTTGTCCCGATCCCGATCACGGTCCGCGGCGACAATGTCCGCGTGGTCGAGAAGTTTGCGGACCGGTAAGGGATCCGGTCTTCCTTTTTTGTGAAGGTATCCCTGGAAGCCGTAATACCAGGATGATGGCGGGGAGATTTGTTCTTCGTATCATATCCGGCTGCCGTCCCCTTCGTTCTTACCGGAATGCGAATCCCGTCCTCTTTTTTGGTACGAGCATAAGGTATTTCGGGACAGTGATTCATGGTAGTTTCATAGACTGCCGTTCTTTTCGGCAGGGCAGCATCGTTACCCTGGTGCCATGATTATCGATCGCACCCAACCCGGTTCTGCATGCGCCCGGCACGGAAAGACGGGGAGAGCATGACCATGGTAAGCGCAAAACAGCAGACCAGGAACAAGGCACTGATCATCACCCGGGTATTCGATGCACCCCGGACCCTTGTCTGGAAGGCATGGACTGACCCGGAACTGATGAAACGTTGGTGGGGACCCCGGGATTATACGGCACCGGTTATCAGCATCGATCTCCGCGTGGGAGGGAAGTACCTCTATGCCATGAGAGGGCCGGATGGAAGGGATATCTGGAGCACGGGCGAGTACCGTGAGATTGTTCCGCCGGGGCGGATCGTGGCTACCGACAACTTTGCCGATGAGAAAGGAACCGTTGTCCCGGCATCGTACTACGGTATGACGGGCGAGTGGCCGCAGGAACTCGTTGCAACGATGACCTTTGCGGAGCAGAAAGGGAAGACAAAGTTCACTCTCCGGCACGAAGGCTTACCGCCGGGTGAGATGATCGAAGGGGCAAAAGCCGGCTGGAACGAGTCCTTCGACAAGCTCGATAAGCTCCTTGAAGAGGAGAAAGCCCGCAGGGAAAAAACCCTGCTGGTGGCCGAACCCGGCACGCTGGAGGCCTCGGTCATCCGCACGTTCGATGCACCGCGGGAGAAGCTCTTCCGGGCTTACACCGATCCGGCCCTCATGGCGAGATGGTGGGCCCCCCGGCGGTTCGCGATCATCATCGAGAAGCTGGAGGCACGGCCGGGCGGGAGCTGGCGTATCCTCAACCGCGATACCGATGGGAACGATTACTGGTTCCACGGCGTGTACCACGAGGTCTCCCCGAACCGGATCGTATACACCTTTGAATTCGAAGGCATGCCGGGCCACGCGCTGCTGGGTATCGTGACGTTCGAGGAGTCGGGCGGCAAGACGAAGGTAACAGAAAAATCCGTTTTCGAATCGGTCGCCGATCGCGACGGGATGATCGCGACCGGGATGGAAGAGGGGGGCTACGAGACCATGGACCGGCTCGCGGAGCTGGTGGAAAACCGGAAATCCCCATGACCCCGGACCCCGGCCTCTCCTTGGGCCGTGCCCTGGCAATACTCGTCCTACTCGCCATAACGATAGGTATCGCCATGGTTCTGAACAGCGGCGGCCTACCTGCAGATCCAGGGACCGGTTATGGAACGTTGACCGGCAATGTTTCCATCGGCCCGCTCTGCCCGGTGGAACCGTGTACGGTTCCCCATGACCGGCTTGTCGCTGCGTACGCAGCCCGCCCGATCACCATCTCGACACCTGCGGGAACTGAAGTCGCAACGGTGACCGCAGACCCGAAGACTGGCTATGCGGTTGTCCTGAAGCCGGGGACGTACGTAGTCGATATTCCACACCAGGGAATCGGCGGGAGTAAGGAGCTGCCGGCAACCGTGACTCTCCATAGCGGCGAGACGGTCCGGCTCGATATCTCCATCGATACCGGGATACGGTGACGGGCAGCCTCTGTGAGAGACTGCTACCAGAGATACGGGACAAGCCGGTACCGGACGTCCTGCATATACTCCCGGTAATCCTCCAAATCCCGGGCAAGCGCATCTTCTTCTTTGATTATTCTGGCCATGAGGAGAACGGTTAAGGCCAATACCCGTTAGCAGACCGTACCCTGAGCCGAGCAGCAGTGGGGCACCCATAAACATCAGGATTCCGCCAAGGTACATGGGGTGCCGGACAAATCTATATTCCTTGATTCAAAGAACACAAAGGATGATTTCAGGAATTGCGGTTCATCATCAATGATCAAAATACCCCGGTTACCCTTTATAGCGGTAGTATTTCATCAGGGGTATTTTACTTTTATATACCGAATCTTCCCACGAGTCGTATGTCCAGTTGGTTATTTCACCGGCAACGGACTGTGTTGAATAGCGGCCGGGTTCTATCCTTATCCAGGTACCGGAATCCGTTGCTTCCCCGAGGTTTAAGAAGAAATCTGTGGAAAAAAATGTCTGGTTTTCAAAAAAAATGATGTGCCGATCTGATGCCGGTGGCTCACCACCTATCCACTGGCCGATAACAGGATCGGGTGTGTTACTGAGAATATGAATGCCCGGCAGCTGGACGCACCCTGCTGTGAGAAGTAAGCAGAAGACAAGAACGCACACGATGCCGCCCGGTTGCATGAATGAGATTGAATAGCTCTGATACGTTTAAGGTTTTCGAAAGCGATCAGCGATCAATCCGGGATCAGAACGCCGGTGATCATCCGGATCGTGGTGGTCTTTCCCGCACCGTTCGGGCCGAGAAACCCGAAGATGCCGCCCTCAGGAATCGTGATGCCGACATTGTCACAGCAATGACCGGCACGAATGACTTGCGGAGATTCTTCGCTTCGGTTGCGTCCATACCGTGATGTTCCGGAATCAGGGTTGCAGGGCATTCACATATGAGGATATCTGTCTGAGCATGGTCCGGGAAAACTCTGGAAGAATGAGGGCAGGGAATACCCCCAGCCCGGTAATCCTGTCAGATTTTCGGCCCGTTGTCACTTGGCTTCAGATCATGAATCCTGTGATATCCCGACCCTATAAAAAAAGTTACCGGAAAGCACTCAGTCCGCGGTGATCCGGTCGTAGAAGAGTGCGGCAAGCACAGCACCGACTACAGGCCCGATTATGTATATCGGGAAGAAGGCCCAAAGGTTCGGACCTCCCAGCAGCCAATCCCCGAAATATGGCCCGAATGTCCGGGCCGGGTTAAGCGATGCACCGGCAATATTACCGGTAGCTGTGATCATGCCGGCAACCGTCAGACCGATGATGAGCCCGGCAAATCCTGGCGGGGCACGCTCGTCCACTGCGACTCCCATAATTACAAGCATTAATACAAAAGTCGCAATTGCCTCAACAAGGATTGCTTGTCCATATTCAATCCCGGGAAACGGTGTAGTTGCTCCCAGTCCGCCGATCGTAACTGCCTTCATCCCGACGGTCAGGAAAAAGAGCAGGCTCCCGATGGCACCACCGATACACTGGGCAACCACGTACGCAGCGGTGTCACCGGCAGGGAACCGTTTGGTGGTCCAGAGCGCAATCGTCACTGCCGGGTTGATGTGGGCCCCGGAGACACGGCCCAGCGCGTAAATAACGGCGGCGATGACAATACCGAACGAGATCCCGATGGCAAACCAGTCAGCTAACCCGCCAAGCATACCGATCCCGATATTGAAGCTTGTCGCCGGTTTTAACCCGTTCGCAAGCATCAATGTTATCGCCGCTGCACCGGCACCGAAGTACACGAGAAGTGCCGTGCCGACGGCTTCAGCGATACTGCGGTTGGCGAGGGACGCCATTACTTACCCTCCCCGTAGGCCGCATTGCAGTCAGGGCAGAGCATGCGGGGCATCTTTTTGGGCAACTTCCGGGAAGGGAGCGGGTACCCGCCCTCCCAGACATCGACTTCTTTTCGGATCGTATGTTTCATGCAGGTCCCCATACCGCAGGCAACGCATACAGCAACAGCATCGCTCTCCTTCCCCTCTTTAGCACAGACATAACATTTCATGACATTTCACCCCAGTCCCCCGCGGCCGGGATCAGACCGCTTCCTTCCACTGGCAGGAACAGTGCCGGAAATCCATCAGGGCGGCGGATGCACAGTCCTTGCAGATCCGTGCCGGGGCGGCCGCAACCTCTTTGTGAAGTGCGATAATATTTGTCATTAATGTTGCAGTTACCGGCTCGCTCGTTAAGAGGCACGGGTAATCGGAGAGCCGCATCATCGCTGAGAATCGCACCGTCATCGCACACGCAGGATAGGCATAACGCTGCGGATTTGCGAGCACCTCGTTCTTCAGGATCGGTGAGAGATCAACGTCAAACCCCGCGATTCTGGGTTTCACAAGACCGGGCTCGCTGCTCTGCATCCTCCGGGCCTTGTCCACCAGCTTCCAGCCCCGGTAGATCATGTCCATGAAGTCGCAGTTGTGGAGCTCGATCGCAGCACCGCGCTTCGGGTAGAGCTGGACGTAATTGTGGTAGCGCTTGGTCAACATATCCACAACCATGATCGCATTGAAGCCATCGAGTTCGAGGATATATTCCGCTGCACTGGCTGATGCTCCGGTAGCAACCGAGAGCACCTCGTTCTCGGTCTTCATATTCGGCGCCGCTGCCGTGAGGGTCTTATCCATCACCTCAGTCACTGCCTCGATAACTGCCATGATCACGTCATCCTTGCACATGTTGAACGTGGACTGGGAGATGTGGTGCGCAATATCACCGACACAGTACGCCGGCACGGTCACGATGTTGCCGTAGTGGACTCCCTCATCAAGAGACGCTTTGACCGCGCCCTGCATCTTTGTCCGGTAGTCCTTCATGTATTTCCGGCAGTCAAACGAGGACTGACCCAGGTTATCCATGAGTTTTGCCTGCGCATCGACCGGCGTATCGTAGATGGACTGGATCATGGCGACTTCCTGTTTTATGGCGTCCCCAAGAGTTGCTCCGCTTTCAACCGCATGGGCAAAGACATCCCCGATGCCATACGAGGTGTTCATGGCCCATGACTTCGCGGCAAGGATTGTCTGCTTGTGGGCAACCGGGATGTCCGTGGTTTTGAGGATCTGGTTGACGATGTTGCTGCTGCTGCCCGGGATCAGGGCAAAGTCCACGACGCAGGTCGGGCCATAAAAGCCCGCATACCTGCGTGCCGACTCCTTGCCGATCAGGGCTTCTGCTTTTCCCACCGCTTTGATGAATACGTCCACACTCTTGCGGAACCCCGGGTCCGCATCGTAGATCATTTCCAGGATGACCGGCGTCTGGTAGTGCTCAACAAAAGGATCGTCCTCGGGGCGGATGGTAGTTGTCAGCCCTTTTAAGATCGCATAATGGGCATTGACTGAATCGGTGTGCAGGGCAAAGACCGCTTTGCTCTGGCCCCCTGCGGGCTTCATGCCATTGACGGCATCGACATATACTTTGGTGTCATCGATGACAAAATTTTGCCCGCGCTTCTTTTTTACCTGGTTCACGTCAGCATGCTGGGCAGCCATTGCTTCCGTGATCATTTTTTTGATTATTTCCTGCATGGTTCCATACCTCCAGGCACCGGTATCCGGCGGGGTGCCTACAGGAAGACATTGGCGGATGCGATATTAATATTCTCAGACAGTACCAATGACGTGCCGGGTGGTGGTGTGACCTGTTCGGATCGCGATCAGGGATCCTTTGCCGGAAATTCTCATGGAGGGGGGTCGGGCAGGTACAATCCGATCCCGCGCGGGACGGCGTGTCCGGGAAGTTCACGTCAGAAATCTCCTCTTCTGCGGCATTGCTCGTGGTCCCGGTTTACCAAAGTACACCGCCCGACCCCCTCCGGCCTCTCACATTTTTTGCAGTTTTTTTTACAAATTTTGAGCAGGTTTTGTGACGTGAAATTCCTGAGCAGCCGGTGCCTTTGCGGGCTGATTGTCTGAGAGGGGGTCGGACGGTGTACTTTGGATTGAGGCCGGGCTTTGTGGGGATCATGGCCCGGACCACATCCCTCTTCTCCGTCGGAGACACCCTGCTATTTCCTGTCTGACACCCGTCCCCCTGCCATTCTCCGACGTGGAAATGCTGTTCCGGGGGCCCCTTTGCCACGTCCGGGAACCTGTGGTAAAACCTACCCTTGGACAGAATGCGAATACGGGTGTCTTTTTGCCGGGTGATTTTTGGCGGGTCTCCGCAACAGGGAGATGTATGATCTGAGGGGGATCGGCCATCTGTACTGTCCTATACTCTCCTGCTCTCCCTGGAGGGATTTTACGTCGTAAAAATGTAAGGAGAGTGGGTCATTTTTCCGCCTACTATCCTGCATTTTCGCATTACTATCCTCAGAATCGTGCCGGGAGGGGGAATCCGGGGCTGGGAATGGGTCGGATTGGAGTATCCCCAGATTGCGTATGTAAAGAGCGAGGTTGTCCCTCTTGATAGGAGTAGATGGGCATCAATAATCCAAGATCACCTTTAAGTCCCTTCCCATCAATATTTACAGACCCAAGCTTGGAGCCCTCATCAGGAGGGACGGCATGGTGCAAAGACTATGGCAGAAGTGGTCGAGGTTTTAGTACCCGGCGGAAAGGCAACGGCAGGTCCACCCCTTGGACCGTCGCTTGGACCACTCGGTATCAACGTGAAGGCCGTAGTCGACGAGATCAACAAGAAGACCGCATCCTTCAACGGCATGCAGGTCCCGGTCAAGATCGTAGTCGACGCGAAGAAGAACTTCACGCTCACGGTCGGTATCCCGCCGACCACGGCACTCATTAAAAAAGAGGCCGGTATCGAGAAAGGTTCCAAGGAGCCCAACGCCATTGTGGCAGGCAATCTGCCATTCGAGGCCGCTGTAAGAATTGCCAACATGAAACTCGAAGGCATGCTCGCCTACGAGCTGAAGACTGCCGTCAAGGAAGTCATCGGCACGTGCGTGAGCGTGGGAGTCACCGTTGACGGCAAGAAACCCAAAGAGGTCCTCGCCCTCATCGCAGATGGCAAGTACGACAGCGTACTCGTGAAATAAACAGGAGAAAACCATAGGAGATCGAAAGGTCGAGAGAACTATGGAGGAATCTGATGGTTGATAGGGCCAAAATTTTGAACGCCGTAAAAACGGCAATTGAGAAGGCGCCGGAGCGTAAATTCTCTGAGAGCATCGATATTACCATCAATCTCAAGAATATCGATATGGCGCAGCCGAAAAATCGTATCGACGAGACGATTATGCTCCCCCACGGTACCGGCGAGAAGATCGGTATCTGTGTCATCGGAAAAGGCGACATCGTCACGCAGGCAAAGGATGCCAAAGTCGACCTGATTCTCGGCCCTGAAGAAGTTGAGCGGCTCGGCGGTGCACCCCGCGAAGCACGGAAGGTTGCCAGTACCTACCGGTACTTCCTTGCAGAGACGGCGGTCATGCCCGGTGTCGGTCGGTACTTAGGTCCCCGGCTCGGTCCGCGGGGCAGGATGCCGATGCCGATTACCGGCGGGCAGGATATCCGCCCGATCGTGGAGCGTCTGCGCAACTCGGTGAAGATCCGCACGAAAGACAAGACGGTCTTCTCCACCAAGGTCGGTACAACGGCAATGAAGCCGGAACAGGTTGCTGAGAACATCGAGACGATCGTCAAGAGGATCGAATCTGTCCTTGAACAGGGTCCCCTGAACGTCCGTTCCGTCTTTGTCAAGACCACCATGGGTCCCGCAGTGAGGCTGGAATAATGGCGTTATACACCCACCACCTTCCCGCGTGGAAGAAAGATGAGGTCGATGACATCAAGAAGAACGCGAAGTTGTACAAGCTCATCGGGCTTGTCGACATATACGGTATCCCCGCACAGCAGGTGCAGCAGATCCGCAAGAACCTGCGGGGAAAGGCTGTCATCAAAGTGACGAGGAATACCCTCATCAGGCACGCGTTCAATGAGATCGGCGGAGACGTCAAGAACCTGTCGAAGTATATCTCCGGTCATTCGGCGATCATCTTCACCAACGACAACCCGTTCAAGCTCTACAAGCAGCTCGAGAAGACCAAGACCAAGATGGCGGCAAAGGCCGGCGAGAAAGCGCCGGAGGATATCATTGTTGCAAGCGGTCCCACGAGCTTCAAGCCGGGCCCGATTGTCGGCGAGCTCCAGCAGGCCGGCATTCCCGCGGCGATTGAAAGCGGCAAGGTCAGGATCAAAGAGACCAAGACGGTTGTCAAGAAAGGCGGCGTCATCTCGGCAAAACTCGCAGCAGTGCTGGTCAAGCTCGATATCAAGCCCATGGATGTCGGTGTCATCCTGCAGGCAGCATTCCATGACGGAAGCATCTACGAGCCGTCCGTGCTTGCAGTAGACGAGACAGTCGTCCTCGGGCAGATCCAGCTCGCGAGCAGGCAGGCACTCGCCCTGTCGCTCGAAGCAGCGATCCCGACGAAGGACTCGATGGATGCACTCCTGACGAAGGCGGTCAGGGATGCACGCGGTCTTGCAGTCGAGGCAGCGATCTACGAGAAGGACGTTGTCGATGCGATTATCGGTAAAGCGTACAGAGAAGGCCAGGTCATCAAGACCCTGGTAAAATAATCATTTGAGATTTGAGGTGAAACAAATGGAGTATATCTATGCAGCACTTCTCCTGCACAAGGCAGGCAAGAAGGTCGATGAGAACGGCGTCAAGGCAGTCCTGACCGCCGCAGGTGTAGCAGCAGACGAGTCACGGATCAAGGCACTCATTGCCGCTCTCGAGGGCGTCAACATTGATGACGCGATCAAGGCAGCAGCAGTAGCCCCGGTTGCCGCAGCTGCAGCACCAGTAGCAGCAGCAGGCCACGCAGCAGCACCCGCCAAGGAAGAGCACAAGGAAGAGCACAAGAAGGAAGATGAAGAGAGCGGCATGGCAGGGCTCGGTGCCCTGTTCGGCTAAATTCTTTTTAACCTTTCTCTCATCAAACGATAAGCAATCTTCTGGATTTATCTGTTTTTCAGCCAGTTCTGACAGGCCGGTTTTTTTCTGCATCATGTGGCCGCTTCAGAGTATCGGAATTTGCTCTTTATCGTTCCGGAATCCATGGTGATTTACAGGTATTACGAGAGAGCACCCTTTTCATATAACAGACCGGCCCCCGACGACCTGCAATTCCCGACCCCCGCCATCCTCTGCATTGTTTCTTTCCATATGTTTTTTGCCTCCTGCCGCTATAAAGGCTGATAATGGAGGAAAACCTGTATGGACGCCATAACTCTGATTATCCTGCTTGCAGTTGTTATAATCATCCTTGTGCTTCTGGCACTTAGTATCAGGATTGTAAAACAATGGGAAAGGATCGTTGTGCTTTTCCTCGGGAAATTCGTCGGGATCCGGGGACCCGGCCTGGTCCTGCTCATCCCGCTTCTGAACACCGTTCCCTACATCATCGACCTCAGGGTGATCACAACGTCGTTCAATGCGGAGCAGACCCTTACCAAGGACACGGTCCCGGTGAACGTTGACGCCGTTTTATTCTGGCAGGTATTCGATGTGGAGAAAGCTGCGCTGACCGTGAAAAATTACCATGAATCGGTGCTTCTTGCAGCCCAGACTGCTCTCCGGGATGTGATTGGCAAGACGGTCCTTGCCGAGATGTTGGCCGGGAGGGAAGCCATAGACCATGAGCTCCAGAAAACAATCCAGACCAGGATCGACGGGTGGGGGATCACGGTATTATCCGTGGAAATACGGGACGTCGTGATACCGGTCGAACTGCAGAACGCCATGTCCATGCAGGCCCAGGCCGAGCGCGAACGCCAGGCACGGGTCATCCTTGGCGATTCGGAGCGGCAGATTGCGAAAAGTTTTGAGGATGCTGCAAAGACCTATGCAGGTAACCCGACCGCGCTTCATCTCCGGGGCATGAACATGCTGTACGAAGGCCTGAAAACCAATAATTCGGTCCTTATCCTCGTACCCTCGTCGGTCCTGAATACCATGGGACTTGGCGATACCACGGGCCTTGTCGCACTCTCCCAGACCCTGAAGAAGAAAAGTGAGGAAGAAAAGAAAAAAATACCCCCGGAAGAGTGAAAAAAAAACGATGATGAGAACCCTGGTGATATTTTTCATGAATGGTTCGGTGATAAGAGATCCTGTACACGTTTTCCGGTATTATACCGGAGCGCGGAGGGCCGGTAGTCGCAGGGATCATACCGGCATCCCGGTATAGATATTGTGCTTCGTTGAAACGATCTTCACCCGCACGTTCCCGGACTGTTTTTCGCAGTTGTATACCGACACTACCCGGTTGCGGGCAACCCCGAGCATCTCGCCGTGGATCCAGCCCGGTGCCCGGATCTCAACCGTCACTTTCTCCCCCTTTTTAAACGCGAGCGGGACAAACGGGCGCCGGACCGTACCAAAGTCCCGCACCGGATCAAGCCGGAGCCGGAGACCGCACTCTTTCTCCCACGGAGCAATGCTCCGGTTATAGAACTGCCACCAGCTCTGGGCTTTTACTCCCTTGGGCGACCTGCCGTACCGGTAATGTTCGAACTTCTGGATCCCGAGCGGCGGGAACCGTTTGCCGGCCCCGATCTCCTGCGCAAACCGGATCAGTTTCGGGATCTCGGCATCGTTGATCCCCGGGATATAGACCGGGGCGATCAAAAGGTCGATCCTGCTTTTGGCAACTGCCCGTGCGGACTCCATGAGTTTATCGATATCGAACCAGTCAACCCCGGCAAGTTCTTGTGCGATCGCGGGGTCCAGGGCATGGAGCGAGAGGTTGACCCGGTCGAGCCCGGCCGATTCAAGGGCTGCAATAATTGCGGAATCGAGCAGGGTACCGTTGGTCTGGAGCGAGATGGCCGTCACTTCCGGTAGTTCCCTGAGGGCCGCTACGAGCTCCGGAAGCCGGCGGTACATGAGGGGCTCCCCCGGTGAATCGATGTGGCACTCCACCCCGGGACCCTTGAAGCGGGCAATATCCCGAACCGCCGCGAGCAGGTACTCCATCTCGACCTCGTAGCTCGTTGCCCGCGTCAGCGTTTTTGGCCCGGCATCCACCGAGCAGAACGGGCAGTTTAAATTACACCCGCAGCTCGGGCGCACCTGCAACAGGCTCGTGCCCCGGTCGATGATGCCGAAATAGAGCGACCCGATGAGCGGAATCCCCGATTCTTCAGTAATAAGGAAATGGGTCATAAAAGATGGTTATTCCACACGTTCTTTCTTGAGTGACTTAAAATGTCCGGCACTACAGCTTTCCGGTCCTGCGGTTTACCGCTACCTGCCCAGGAGCCTTCCGGCATACATGCACTGCCCGAAGAAACTAGCCATCGCGGTCAATGAACCCACGGAACTTGGCCGTCCCGCCAAAACCTTACCACCAACGTTCGGCGGCGTGTCCATCCGCATAGTACGGGCCGACCTGCCGCGGATGTGAAGTCGAACGGGCGCATAAAAAATACGGGAAGATCTAGGTCTTTCCCGGCGTCTATTTTATTAACCTGTTGAAAACTCCCTGCCATAGGCAATGAAGTTCTTCGTGTGCCACTGCTACGCCCGCGCATTATGCGTATCCTGCGATGAATCGACCAAGGTCGAGTCGAAATTTTACCTCACCGCCGCTGTTTCAGCACCATCCCGGCATACACGCACTGGCCGAACGATACGCACCCGTCCCCGAGCGGGTAATCGGCATTAACGATACAGGTATAGCCCCGGGCAAGGATCTCTTTTTGGATGGTCTCGCGGATCGCGTGGTTGTAGGCAACCCCGCCGCTCAGGGCGACCGTCCTCATCCCCTCCCGTTCAGCAGCACGTATGGCAAGGGCCGCGATCCCCCGGGCAAGGTTGTACTGGAAGGATGCGGCCAGTGTCCGGACCCGGCGCTGGTCGTCCGCACCCGGTTCCTGCATTTTGATGAAAACCGTTTTCATCAGATCGCGGCTGGAGAGCACCTCGCAGCCGTTGAGGGTGGAAAACGTAAGTTCCCAGGGCTCGGCCGGCGCACCCGCGGCAGCGGACTCGAGTTTCATGGCCGGTTCGCCGTCGTACGTCCGTTCCCGGCAGCAGCCGAGCAGGGCGCTTGCCGCGTCCAGCACCCGGCCGGTGCTGGTGGTTGTCGGAACATTGAACCCCGAGCTGAGTTGTTTTTTCAGAACGCCAAGCTCCAGGTCAGGCCAGCCGCGGGAGGTGAGGAGCGAAAGCACCCCGTCGTCCGGCAGGATGCCGTAGAGCATACGCTCCGGGAAGCGGGTGGCAAGGTCGCCGCCCGGCATTGCCACCGGTTCGAGATGTGCCACCCGCTGGAAGTCAGGCACCTGCCCGCAGAAGACCTCACCCCCCCAGATTGTCCCGTCATCGCCGTACCCGACCCCGTCGATTGCGATGCCGATGCAGGGTTCGGTCGTTGCCGCCGCGATGTGTGCCCGGTGATGCTGAACCGGGACGAGGTCGAGGTTGTTTTCGGCGGCCAGTTCGCGGGCAAAGCGGGTGGAGAGGAACCGTGGGTGGAGATCGTGCGCAATCACATCGAACTTTGCCCCGAGGATCCGCCGGAGGTTTGTGACCGTCTCCTGCAGGTACTCAAGGGTCGGTGGGTTGCGCACGTTGCCGACATGCGGGGACGTGACGGCAAACCCGCTCCGGTAGATCGTGGCATTCGCGTTCAGCTCGGGGCCGACACCAAGGATGCAACGGTTCCCGAGGTCGATCGCTGTCCGCTTCGGGGCTATGCCCCGCGAGAGCCGGATGATGTACCCGTCCCGCATTACGGAATCGTCGCACCGGTTCACGATCTTCCGGTTGTGGGTGAGGAAGAAATCGGCGTCCCGGTGAAGGTTTGCCATCGCGACATCGATCTCCGTGATCATCGGGTAACCGGGCATGTTGGCGCTGGTCATGATCAGGAGCGGGTGGCGGAGGTGCGAGAAGAGGAGGTGGTGGAGGCCGGTATAGGGGAGCATGCAGCCGATGGTGTGGATGTTGCTGATCTCCGCATGGGCAGAATGGTCCCGCTTTTCGAGAACAACGATAGGATGAACCGGGCTTTCGAGCAGTTTTTTGTCCTGCGGCGAGACTGATGCCAGCAGGTCGAGGTGGTCCGGCCGGACCATGATCGCAAAAGGCTGCTCGATCCGGCCGAGCCGCTGCTTGAGCGTGCCCGCTGACTCCTCGATGCACGCGAGGTGGAACCCGCCGATCCCCCGTACGGCAAGGATGAACCCGGCATCGAGCAGCGAGGCCGCCTCCTTCACCGGGTCGGAACCACCGACCGCATTTCCGAGGCTGTCGTACAGGGCGAGCTTCGGGCCGCAGTTCTCACATGCGATCGTCTGGGCATGGTGGCGCCGGGAGTGCGGATCGCTGTATTCCCCCGCACAGACCGGACACATCGGGAAGTCAGCCATCGAGGTCCGTTCGCGGTCATAGGGGATTTCGCCGATGATGCTGTACCGTGGCCCGCAGTTGACGCATGATGTGGCCCAGTAGTTTTCATATCTCCCCCCGGCCCGAAAAATGTCGGTGATGCACTCTCTGCAGATCGCGATCTCGGGCGGGATCATACCGGAATGGGAACCGGTCCCGCTTTGCAGGATAAAAAAACCGTCCGGGATCTCCCGGAGGGTACCACTCACTTCCACAGAATCGATCCGGGAGAGCGGGGGACCTCTTGAAACCGCACCGACAAATTCCTCGAACCGCTCTCCCCGGGCAAAGATCTCCACCTCGCTGCCGAGGTTTTTTACCGAACCGGCAATGCCGAGTTCGCAGGCCTGCGCATAGACGAACGGGCGAAACCCGACACCCTGAACAATTCCCCGAACCGTGATTCTGCCCGTTTTCTGCATGATTTGTGTCGCAAAATTTTATTGATGCGTGGAGCGATATAAGTATAGGGTTTTTACAGTGCCGGGCCATATTCGAATCGTAAACGATCCCGTAGAGCTTGTTCCTCTCCTGATGACGTTCAACAACCCCGATTTTAAGCGGGTCTATGAACTTTTGAACAAATCATGGCTGACAGAAGAGGAGATACGGGCACAGGTCGGGGACGACAATGTAGCATTGTGTCTCCAGATACTCAAGAAGGGAAATCTCGTGGAGGAGCAGTGGCGGATGCCCAAACCGGGCGCCAAGCCGGAGAAGGAGTTCCGGGCCACCTACAATAAGTTCCGGGCCAATTTCCAGTGCAACCTCTCCGACCTCTCCGATATCCTTTACATCGCGCTCTCCAACGACGAGAACCTCCGCGAGGTCGTGGAGCAGATCGAACGGGAGTTATCGAAAGGCAACAGCTCGATCAACGACCTTTCCCGGAAATTCAGTGTCAGCCCCGTCTTCGTCAAGGGCCTTGCCAAACGGATAACCCACATGGATGTGAAGGGACAGGGACTGGTGCTGCTTGACACCGGGCGTTAAGGACCCCCTGTATTCTATTTTACGCAGCAAGCGCGAGGTCTCGCGCCTGCAGATCCTTGTAGAGATCGCAGAACACCAGCCGGCAGTGCGGCAGCAGGAGATCGCGGAGAAGATGGGCGTGACCCCGCAGGCGATCTCCGAATATATCCGCGAACTCGTCGAGGAAGGGATGGTCTCGGCAAGCGGCCGGGGCAACTACGAGGTGACGAAGGCAGGGATCGAATGGGTGCTGGCCAATGCCGAGTCGCTCGAATCTTATGCCCGGCATATCCGGCGCGACATCATCCAGCAGGTCTCGGTCTGGACCGCGATTGCGGCGGAAGACCTGAAGGCAGGCGATGAGGTCGGGGTGTACATGAAGGAAGGGTTCCTCTATGCCGGCAAGACCCTGCTCTCTGCGACCGGATCCGTGGTAGCGGATGCCAAAAAAGACCAGGACGTGGGTGTCGCACACCTGAACGGGATCATCGAACACCACGAGGGGATGGTCCATGTCTGCAAGGTCCCCCGCATCCAGCACGGCGGTTCCCATAAGGTAAGGAAGGAGAAGCTGATCGAGATCACGGGCAGTGCCGGTATGGTGGCTGCCGTGGGGCTCGAGGCATGGATCGCCCTGAAATCTGCCGGCAGGACCCCCGATATGTTTTTCGGGGCCCGGGAAGGTGTGATTGAGGCAGCGTTCCACGGGATCGATTGTGCAATCGTGATCGTGGATGAAGAGTTCACGGACTTTTTGAAACGACTGGAGAGCGTGGAACTCGCGTACATGATCCATGACCTGATCGCACCATGAAGATCCTCGTCCAGCCCCAGAAAGGCGGCACGTATAAGCTGCTCTTTTACGACGGCCGGCATACGCGGGGGGCTGCATTTGTCGAGCTGATGGAGACCCCCCGGGGCCCGCGGCCGACCCGCTACCGCGTGAAGTGGGGTTCAAAGAAGGACTACCACCATACCCCGTCCAAGGAACTCATCGCCCAGCTCCGCGACGCGGACGTGCGGATGGTAAAACCCGACCCGCAGTTCGAGACCTTCCTTGCCGATTTCCAGGTCCGTACCGGGACCGTGGATGCGTGCCGCATGTGCCTGCTCGACGAGCGATACACGCATCTCGATGAGAACAACTCCGTCACCTTCGGCAAAGGGGAACGGATCTGCCTTGACTGCGGCAGGCGCGAACTGCGCCGGGAAGTCTCCCATATCGGACGGCTGGGACGGGACGGCATCGCCCATCTTGAGGACCTCCTGCTTAAATTCCGCAACCTTGACCGGGTGCTCGCCACGCTCCAGCCTGAGAAAGTGACGATGGGCGCGGCCCTGTTCGACAAGCTCGAGGCACACCCCGTCATGAAAACGGCGCCCATCAGCGAGTTGCCGCTCCCCCGACAGTTCGTGGAGGCGAGCGGGGTTGCGCAGCTCATGCCGGCACAACAGCTCGCGGTGGAAGCCGGGCTCCTCTTTGGGAAGGACCTCCTTGTTGTTGCTGCAACCGCGAGCGGCAAGACTTTCATCGGCGAGATGGCCGGTATCAAGAACTATCTCGAAGGGAGGGGAAGAATGCTCTTCCTCGTCCCGCTCGTTGCCCTCGCGAACCAGAAATATGAACGGTTCACGGAACGGTACGGGAAATTTGCCAAGACCGGCCTGTTGACCGGCGTGAGCCGGCTGAACCTGCCCGAGACCCGGAAGGTAGGGGACCGGAACCCGCAGGCCCCGATCATTGTCGGTACTTACGAGGGTGTGGACAATATGATCCGCTGCGGCCGGAAGATGGCCGGCATCGCGACGGTCGTGATCGACGAGGTGCAGATGCTCGAGGACAACGACCGCGGGCACCGGCTCGACGGCATGATCGCCCGGCTCAAGTACCTCTGCCCGCAGGCACAGTTCCTGTACCTCTCGGCAACAATCGGATCGCCGAAGGTGCTCGCCAAGAAACTGAACTGCACGCTCGTCCAGTATGCGGAACGGCCCGTCGGGCTCGAGCGCTACCTGCTCTTTGTCGAGCGCAAGCAGAAGATCCCCACCATCAAGCAGTTCACCACCGAGGAGTACAAGCGGACCTCGTCCAAAGGGTTCCGGGGCCAGACCATCATCTTCACGAACGCCCGCTCCCGCTGCCACACGATTGCCGACGCCCTCGGGATCCGGGCTGCCGCCTACCACGCAGGGCTCACCTCAGTAGAGCGCCGTGACGTGGAGACCCGCTTCCTGCAGGGAAAGCTGATGGCAGTTGTGACGACAGCTGCGCTCGGGGCCGGTGTTGATTTCCCGGCCTCGCAGGTGATCTTCGACGCCCTTGCCATGGGCCGGGACTGGCTCACGGTGCAGGAGTTCAACCAGATGGGAGGCCGGGCAGGACGGCCGGACTTCCACGACCTTGGGCGGGTCGTGATCCTCGCCGAACCTGGCGGGAGTTATTCCCGGGAGAACCCGGGGACGGAAGAGGAGATCGCGATAAAACTCTTAAAAGGCGAGATGGAGGAGGTGGCTCCAGAACATGACTTCGAGAAGAGCTCGGAAGAGTATGTTGCCAACGCGATCTGCTGTGATGGTGAGGAAGCGGATCTCAACCGCATCAATACCCTGATGGTCGGCAGCATGGAGCCCGTGCTCCCCGACCTCGTTGCCCACCGCCTCGTGGAGAAAAAGGGCACGAAACTGGTCATGACACCGCTCGCCCGGGTGATGGCCGAGCATTTCATCGGGATGGATCGGCTGCTGGAGATCGTCCGCCTCATAAAAGTCATGGACGACCCCCTTGAGATCCTTGCCGAGCTGGAGAGCGAGGATGTGCACAAGGAGAAGAAGGCGGATCCAAAAAAGAGCGGGCAGAAACAGAAGGAATCCGGCTCGCCGCGCAGCAAGCGTAAGCGACGGTAAGGTGCGGCAACATACCTGTCTGAAGGACTGGTATCCTGTATTGAAAGACCCAGCGGTTTTTTGCAACGCTGATGGGACAATAATTAAAAAGGGGGAAAAAGATTGATTTCGGGCAGGTGTCAGGTGAGATTGTACGTGCTCCAAAGCGACTCGCCCTTCTTGATAATAATCGCTCCTTTCATACCAGGGTAATTGGGATCCATAAATTCATAGGTGCCGGGTTCTTCACCAAACGTGTACCCGAATTGAGCGCCCTTGATCATCTCCGTTGACGTGAACTTTCCCTTTGCATCCCCGGTTGCTTTCACGATGTGAGTGACCGAGTCGTCATTGATCCAGGTAATACCCGTTCCCGGAAGAACGGTCAGTTCAGCAGGAACGAACGTATTATTAATGATATGGATGACCGTGATCTTTGTCGAGGCAGTCATACTTGGCTGGGGGATTGCAATGGTCGTTACCGTGGTACTGACTTCTGATACGACAGTTGTTGATACTACTGTCGGGACTGTTGTGGGCAGGGGGGTATTTACCGCGGTGGGGACTTCTGTAGCAACAGCCGTTGTGGTAAGTGTGGTCGCTGTTGCCGCAGGTTTTGCCTGCTGCGTTGTACATCCACTGGCTGCAACCAGGAGCATTACCAGGATGAATAAACCAATATAAATCTTCATGAAATGAGATTGAATCTGGCGTGTAATTAAATTTACTGCCTGTGAAGCTGTTTTTTTCTTTTAAACGCGGGAATTTATGTCGCAGATTGAAAACCATGGGAATAAATCAGGCCATTACCCGTTTTTCCATGAATATGGTCTGGCCATATGGATCGCGGCAGGCAGCAGGTTAATGAGCCTGAGCATATCCACTATCTCCCATGAGCGAAGGTTTCATTTTCACGCGGCACCGGACGAACTGTTATCACTGTAACATAATCGCCGATCAGGTCATCACGGCGGTGCCGTATCAGGCAAAGGTGGTCTGTGACAATTGCGGGGCAACCCGGGTTTTCATCCCCCGGATCGAGGACGTCAGCAAAGAAGGGGAGTTTATCAAAATCGGCTGTTACGATCTCTGGAAGCTTATCGAGACGGCGGAATGCCGGAACTGCCATGTCACCGGTCCCCACGACCTGACGATCGGCTGCCGGCACTTTATCGTCAGGTGCCGCAACTGCGGGTTTACCCATTTTTACAAGTTTGATCTCGAATATATGGCGAAGGACGAGCCAGAAACCTGACAAAAACAGTTTTCTGGATAAAAAATTCAGGGTTTTTCCCCGCAGTCGCAGGCAATCAGCGTGTTGTACTTGTCCGCATACTCCCCCAGTACCGCACAGAGACGGGTCTTGAGCTGGGGATTTTTTGTCAGGATGAAAAAAACGATCTCATTATCCGTGATCGTTTCCGGTCGCGAGTGGGTAAATGCGGCAAGTTCCCTGCACCGTTTTTTGATATACCCGTCCCTTGTTACCCGGGGAAGGTGCTGGTAGATCATCAGGACGGACTGGTGGTCCATGCGGTCGTATATTCTCTCCACCTCTTCATATAACAGGTGCCGCTTTGTGGGATTCTTTACTTCGAGCCCGGTATCGGGATCGAGGAAGATCAGGGAGTTCGTCGGGAAATTCTCGAATATCTTGTTGAAATAATTCACGCGATGCTCGTGTAAGAAGGTATCCCTGTGCAGGACATCGACAATGATATTCTCTTTTTTGAAGTAGGACTGGACCCCGCGGAAGTATGCGAGGTCATCGCCAATCTCCTGGAGCCGGCCCATAGCCTCCATCAGCTCGAGGTTCCGGGTACCGGCCCTGCCATTCTTCTGGGCACGCCCGAGATCTTTTGTTGCGGTCTTTTTCTTTCCGGTTGCTGATTCTTCCTGGGTGAGCATCGGGACGAATGTGAAGCTCGCGAGATCCGGAAATGCTTTCATGATATGGCGGACAAGGTCGAACTTGAACAGGTCACGCGCATCGCCAAAGAACATTCGGTTCATGCAGTCATCCTCACGCGATGATCTTTGCGGGAGAGACAAAAAAGGTTGCGGGAATGGCGGAACACATGTTACTTCTCTTCCCGCACCATACCGATTGCTTTCTTCGGGCACTCGTTGGCACAGATGCCACAGCCCTTGCAGAAATCGAGGTCAATCTCAAGCTCATCGTTGATTACTGCATCGGGACAGTAGGTGGCACAGAGCCCGCAGGCATTGCACTTCTCCTTGTCCACGACAGGCCTGAATACCCTCCAGGTTCCGGTCTTCCCGGTTGCTCCTTCGGTTGGCCTGCTTATGGCCAGCAGCTCGCGTTTTTGTGCGGTCATGCGCTCATCTCCCGGTAGGCGGCTTCCGCAGCCTTGACATTGCGCTCATCGGTAAACATCTCGCGGATCGCCTTCTTTGCCGAATCCACGGACACGATCCCCATCTTCGCGAGGGCACCGATGACCGGTGTGTTGAGGATCGGGCTTCCGGAGACCACGAGATTTTCTTTCAGGGCGATGCCGGTCAGGTCGACGTTGCTGGATGCGTATCCCGAAAACTCCTTTTTCTGCTGGCTGTTGACGAGAACCTTGCCCCCTGTTTTCAGTCCCTGCAGCACGTCCACGACATCCATCACACTGGCGTCGAGTACGATCACCATATCGGGTTTTTTGATCTGGCTGTACACTTTGATCGGTTTGTCGTCGATGCGGACGAACGAGACAATGGGTGCACCGCGGCGCTCGGCACCGTAGAACGGGGCAGCGGTGGCATATTTCCCGTCATGGATTGCAGCAAGGGCAAGGAGCCGTGCAGCGGTAACGCCACCCTGCCCGCCCCGGGAATGGATGCGGATCTCAAACATTGGTGTTCACCCCAAACCAGAACTCAGTTCCCATGCGTCGTTTGCGCACAAAATCCGCGACATCCTCGTAGGTGACTTCCTGTCCTCCGATACCGGCAATGACGCTCGCGAGCTCTTCCTTTGTCTGTGCCATGATCTCCGTTGCAAGGATCCCCCCGCGGCCAAAGGAGTAGTCGCGGTCGATAACGACAACCTCTTTTCCCTTGAGGTCAAGTGTCGGGAACGGGCGCAGCCACCGCAGGCGCATGGAACCGGCTTTGATACCCTCCTTCCGGAGCAGGTCGATGGCTACCTCGGTCTCTTTTCCGAGCGTTCCCATTGCGACAACGATCACATCCGCGTCCCCGCACTGGTAGTTCTCCACAAAACCGTACTTCCGGCCAAAACGTTTCGCAAACTCTTCTTGAGTTTCTTGGATCACGTTCACGGAATCCCGCATAGAGCGTTCGATATCCCAGCGCATCCTGAAATGCTGGTCAGGACCGGTAAGCCCGCCATAACCGGCAGGGTTCTTCACATCAATGGCGTGGGGCAGGTGGAGCGGCGGGATAAAGTCGCCCGGTTCAACAGTGTCGAGCGGCTGCATGATATGGGAGAGGAGGAACCCGTCGAGGTTCACCATCACCGGCAGGAGCACATCATTGTGTTCGGCTATCCGGAATGCCATGAGCATTGTATCGTAGGCTTCCTGCACCGTGCTCACGTACACCTGCAGCCAGCCGGTGTCGCGCTCCTGTAAGGCATCGGTGTGCTCTGCCCAGATGTTCCAGCCGGGCCCTATCGAGCGGTTGACCGTTGCCATGACAATGGGAAGCCGTGCGCCTGCTGCCCAGTTGGTCATCTCGTGCATGTAGAGGAGCCCATGGGAACTCGTCGCTGTGAAGGTCCGGGCGCCGGTAATGCTTGCACCGATGCAGGCTGCCATCGCCGAGTGCTCGCTCTCGACCGGGATGTACCGGCTCTTCAGTTCACCACTGGACACGAACTCGGCGACCTGTTCCACGATTTCGGTCTGCGGGGTGATGGGGTAGGCTGCGACGACATCCGGCCCGACCTGTTTCACCGCCTCGGCAACCGCCTTGTTGCCGGTCGCGATCTTCTTCATGGCGCTGCCTCCTCCGATAAGAGTTTTGCAAAGTTCTTTGCAATCCGCTGTTTCAGGATATCCACCGTTCTCTGATCAATGCCCTTGAACCGGCCCTGCGGTGAGAGGTAATCCTCAAGGGGCAGGGGTTTCTTCATCGCCACTTTGGACTGGGCGCCAAGCGTCACCTTGCCGTACTCGCGCTCATAAAGCACCCATATGCCGGATTTCACGGCAAGTTTTCCCATTTCGACCGTCTTCTCGGTTGAAAACCGCCAGCCGGGCGGACAGGGTGCGAGGATGTGGATGAAGCTCGGGCCCCGGAAGGTGAGCGCTTTCTGCACTTTCTTGAAAAGGTCCTGCGGGTATGCTGCAGCAGCGGTTGCCTGGTATGGCGGGTCGTGGGCCGCTATGATCGCGTCGATGTCCTTTTTGAAATCGGTCTTCCCGGTGGGGGTGGTCGTGGTCTTTGCCCCGAGGGGAGTTGCGCCGGATCGCTGCATACCGGTGTTGCCGTAGGCCTCGTTGTCGTAACATATGTAGAGGAAATCAGTGCCCCGCTCGAATGCGCCGGACATGGCCTGGATACCGATATCGAGCGTTCCGCCATCACCGGCATACACGATGACGTTCGTTTTCTTCCCGGCTTTCCGGAACGCGTTGCTCATGCCGGAAGCACAGGCTGCAGCGGCACCGAAGGCAATGTTGTAAACCGGGACATTGAATGCAGTGTTCGGGTAGATGCCCTGGATGACACTTGTACAGCACGCGGGAATCACAAGCACGGTGTCCGGGCCGGCGGCTTTGAGCACGTACCGGAGCGCGAGCGAGTCGCTGCACCCGGCACATGCCGAGGTACATTTCAGTATGTATTCTTCTTTGGGTATTTCGGCGATGATATCCAACTCCTGCAGTGATAGTGAACGGATCGGTGAGCGCGAAAGGGCGATCGGAGATCTGTCATTATTTATCATCACGGCTGGTGAAAAAAGTATCAGATCCGCCCCGGTACGAAAAATGGCAGCGGAGGTCATGATGCCCGGAACACGAGGCGACGCGAAATCGTTTACGCCTCTTCCCGGCCGATCCGGTCGAGCCATTTGGGCACGGCCGGCATCCGTGCCGGAGAAAAACATCACGCGGCCGGGAGAGGCCGGGAGCAGGCGGTATGAGCCGGACGAACCGGGATCGCGGGGGAATATAGCGTGAGACGGGGACGCTTTACGGCAGCCGCACCTGATGCTTGAGGAGGCAACGGACATCGCAGCAAGACGCGCGAAAGTAATTCCGGTGCCGGGGCGGAGGAGCGATTCCTTTGATATCATCATCTGCGAGGAATTCCGGAAAGTTTTTGTCTGGTTCCGGTGGTCCGGTGCGCAGTATATCACCGCACAGGAGTTGTCTGGCAATACCAGCGCGACATAAACCGGATCTGCCGCATGCCACCGACCGGAGTCATGGCATGGGAGCTCTGGCTCCGGGGGCCCGGCAGCAGTGGCAGTTTTTCCTTGTCACGCACAATGGCGTGGTGGAGATCCAGGCTGACGGGACGATCTTCTACCGGCCCGTTCTGCCGGCACCCGTCCAAGATACTGCCCGGGCGGATGCTTCTGAAGATAGGAACGGGGACAGCCCGGACAAGAGACCGGATTTCACTTCGGGCGACGAGGAATGACCCCCTTTTTCCACCCCTTCGGGAGAGTATCTCTGGGAAGGGATTCCGGGCCTGTAGAGGGCTCCGATTGTCCTCCGGAGGGAGTGTCCCGGTGAATTTTGTACAAAAAGGGGGTATTTATGTACACGGTTTTTCCGGGGGGCGTTTTACAGCGGATTTGAGGCTGTCCGGGCCCTCATCGTCCCGATTTCTGTACAATAATAGACAATATCCAGAGGCGAAAGTAAGGTCCTGTCGTGCTTCCGTAGGCTGAACGAAAGGAAGGTCTGTTTTGGCGGTGTCGGATATAGCCGTCAGGACAGACTCCGGAGGAGGGGGGAACACTACCCTGATCCCCGCATCTCCCGGACAGGATCTCCGGTAACGGATTCCGGGCCTGTAGAGGGCTCCGATTGCCCTCCGGAGGGAGTGTCCCGGTGAATTTTGTACAAAAAGGGGGTATTTATGTACACGGTTTTTCCGACGAGCGTTTTACAGCGGATTTGAGGAGATCTGGTCCCGCTCCGTGGAGATTTCTGAACAATAATAGACAATATCCAGAGGCGAAAGAAAGGTCCGGTCGTGCTTCCGTAGGCTGAACGAAAGGAAGGGCTGTTTTGGAGCTCGTTTATGAACGTCGAAGAATATCTGACAGAAGAAGATCCCCCGAAAGATCTCCGCCTCCCACCGAAGAGAGTAACCAAGGGCCCCGGGCATTTTCAAGCGACGATCTGACAGAATTTCTCAAGACCTCCAGCATGCGGGCGAAAGAGATCGCGGGCGAGGCTGAGAAGGTCGGGCTGCCTGAAAAGGATGGCGGCCGCTTAACACTCATGACGGTAATAATTATTCAATATCATAAAAAATTCCCGGAGGAAGCAATGGCACTGAAAAAATCCGAGCTCTACAGTTCTATCTGGAAAAGCTGCGATGAATTACGCGGCGGAATGGACGCTTCCCAATGGCCCATCTTTTACACAGACATCATGATGATAATTTCAGGAATATGTTGGGTCGGGTGATGCCTCAATGGCAGTTGTATCGGGATGAGCTGAACCGCGAACTCCTCGGTCATGCGACCTGGAAATATTGAAAATGAGGCGCGATCTCTCCCCCATCACTTTCACACCGCCCGGTCCGGGATTTATCTTCCGGATTATTCAACAAAGGAGATGGGGAGGAGGTACTACCCTCCAAAGAAGCGTCAGATGCCGGTTCGGTTCGCACTTCACTCCTCCCGATCTCTCAAAAACCCTGGATGCAAACCCACTCTCTTTTCGTTTTTTCCGGAGCACTCCTCTAGATGCTCACGCCAGTCACCTCTTACTGATACAATTCTGATTGCGTCCGCTCCACCTGAAAAGAAATAGGCATGCAGAAGGAAAACAACAATATATTTAGGGATCATTTTTCTAATGTCTGCTATGGCTCTCCGTTCGTTAAATCTGCCCGGCCTTGGAACAAAATATGAATTTGAAACCGAAAAGGGCGATACGGTTGCGATTTTTTTCACGAAAACCGGCCTGATCCAGATGTATACGCTCCAGAAAGGATGTCGTACCCCGAGTGCCGCTGAGATGACACCCGTTGAGGCACGGCGGCTCGGCAACATTCTCACCGGAGCTATAATTGAAGCTGACCAGGAGAGTGTGGAGATCGCGTTTTCTGCCCTTGCAGACCTCCGCGTCACGATCCATACGTTCTATACCCCAAAATCCATTACCGGAAAAACAATCGAAGACCTTCAGATCCGGGCAAAGACCGGTGCAACCGTCATCGCAGTCTGCCGGCACGATAAGAATATCATTAACCCTCCGCCGTCATTTGTTTTCGAAGACGGGGACGCAGCGCTGGTTATCGGGGAGAGTGACCAGATCAAAAAATTTGAGCGCGAAATCATGGTGGATTAATGGAAGGCTTCGTCATAGCACTTTTTGTCTGCCTTATCCTTGCGCTTGTCACCAAGTATCTCAAGGTGCCACCGATCCCGTTCTATATTATTGCCGGTGTAATCCTGGGAAAATCCGGGCTTGGGATCGTTCAGTTTGATGAGGTCAGCCGTTTCTTCTCTCAGATGGGGCTGATCTTTTTACTCTTCTTCATGGGCCTTGGCCTGAAGCTTGACAGGATTGCGGCGAACCGCTCGGCTGTACTCACGAGCGGGATCATCGATCTGAACGTGAACATGCTGGTCGGGTTTATCGCAGCGTACCTGTTCGGTTTCAACCTGACGGAATCTCTCATCATCGCGTCGGCATTTTACATCTCGAGCACGGCAATGGCTATCACATCCTTAATCGAGAACCGGAAACTGATGATGCGCGAGGCCGAAACCATCATCTGGCTGATGATGTTTGAGGATCTCGTCCTGATCCTGTTCCTTGCGGTCATCTCGTCCGGGGATCAGAACATGATCTTCTTCTTTGCCAAGATAGCCGGGGTTCTCCTTGTCCTCTACGCTCTTGCTCACTGGGGCAAGGAGTTCCTCGTCTCAATCCTTGACCGGGACGACGAGCTTCCCATCCTCTTTACCTTCGCAGCCGTCCTCACAACAGCATCTTTCGCAATTGTCCTTCAAGTTCCCGAGACCCTGATGGTGATAGCGCTGGGCGCGGCGTTTGCGACAACCGACCCGGATGCCTTTGAACAGCACGCCCGGCCGTTCAAGGACGTTTTTCTCGTGGTCTTTTTCGTATTTTTTGGCGTGACCATTGATTTGTCCGGAGGCGCAGACCCGTTCATGATTGCTGCTATCTGTAGTCTCGCGATTGTCAGCAAGCTGATCTCTGGTGTAATAACCGGGCTTGTTATCCACGGATCAGCCCTTGCCGGCATAGAGATCTGGGGAAATACCATAAGCAGGGGAGAGTTTTCCATAGCTCTTGCTGCATTGTACGGGAGCGGGCTTGTCGCGACCACCATAGCAGTGATGGTTATCGTGACATCGATTGTCGGATCCTTTACCGCAAAATACTGCAGCCATCTCCGGCGGGGTATCCTTCATTTCGGGAGGCGGGCACCCTCGCACCGGCCCCATACGAACAGGTAGGTGTTATTCGATCAGGACCAGCCCGACCGAGTGGATACGGGAGTGTACTATCTTCCCATATTCCCTGTTTTTACAGGGAATAGTACTCAGTTCCCAGCCGATATTACGGGCAGTGGCAAAGACATCGATGCCAGCCGCCTCCATGCTGGGGCGGACAAGGTCCATGTGCCGGCATTTTCTCCGGAAACTTTCATCAACGATCCCTTCAGCCTCTTCCGCAACACAGTGCTGGTGCTCGCACCAGATGCAGGGATACCCCCCAAACCCGAATGCCTTGTAAAACCCGTCATAGAATGCGGTCTTCTCGAGCTCGTGCACGGTTCCGTTCACCCACCGTATCAGGTCTGCGTACCACGGGTGGAAATCGTCAGGGATATCATCGGGACCGAATTCACCGTGGCCCGGCACTCCATCGAACCAGAGAAGAAGGCCAAGGGAGTACTCGCCCACCATGCGGCGGGTATCATCCGGTGACGGGGCATAGGGGGGACAGCCAAGGTGCTTCCCGTATCCCTTGCAGCCATACCGGCACTTGAACCGGACCCACTGCGAGACAACGATATCATCCGGTGAAATCTCCTTTGCAGTTGCACCTTTTTTTTGGGCAAGCGCTTTTAAGAATTCTATCTCCGCACTCAGGGTTGTGTCCATACGTCACCTGAATACTAGAAGGATCATGGCCGGAACGGATAAGCATTCCGGCAGTCCTGCACGTACTGGTTCAGGGTTCCCGCTCGTTTTCGGGAACGCGGTGGTGATCGTGGCCCCGTTTGGTGATGATCCGCTGGACGACAAGGCGGGAGCTGCAGAGATCGTCCCCGGGGAATTTCCCGATGCGCACAATTTCCGGCGTCAGGCCTCGTTCAGCGAGCTGGCGGGACAAGGTTTCGGCATCGAACATCTGGTTGAACCCGATCGTGATCACATCGGGGCGGATCTTCTCTATCGGCAGGAACATGTCCGTCATGTCGCCGAGCATTGCATGATCCACCGGCTTTAATGCAGCAACCATGGCAAGGCGCTGGTCTTCAGGAATAATCGGGTGGGGCTTATGCTTCACGTTCGCATCGCGTGCCACAATCACGAACAGCTCATCCCCGAGTTTTTTTGATTCTTCCAGGTAGAAGAGGTGGCCCGGGTGGAGGAGGTCGAAGGTGCCGGTAGCAACAATCCGGCAGCCGGTCATGCAACGACCTCCAGTTCGTGGGGTTCTCCGTCAGCAGTAAAACATCGCCAGTCATCCTTCCGGTACGGGTACCCGATGATCAGGTGGTATTTCCCGGTCCGGGGAAAAAACCTGAGATCCGCATCGGAAGGGCTGATTGCACCACGGGGGTGGCTGTGGGCGCTGCCGGCAACGTGGGTATCGAGCGGCATCATGTCATAGAAGAGCGATGCCGAATCCTCGCGGACTACGGTACCGGGGAGCATATTCACTTCATCGATGAACCCGTCGCGTTCACGGAGGAGTGCCACGAACTCGTTGGGATGACTGTCCTGCGCCATCTGGAGAAGAAGCAAGATAATCTCCTTTTTTATCCCGTGGATTTTCATGGCATGCTCCTGCTGCGGCACCCTTGAGTGCTGTGTACTAGTCCGGTAGGTCTCGATCGCAAAAAAACTCTCCTTATGTACATGGGTGGGAATTATTTCTCGACCTTTGTAAGATCCCCGCTCAGGTCCTGCGAGAGATCGACGCCGGTAAACTCACCGCTTGTCGGAAGCGCCATGGCAAACCCCGGGGTAATGTCGTACCCGACATTCGTGTTTGCCGGTACAGTGAGATCAAGGATATGCCCCCCGGTCTTCCGGTCATCACTGATGAAATGGAGATGGTACCCCGCAACATTGAGCCCTTTGAAAAAGACCGGGATATAGAACCCGACAACCGTGCCGGTGGTGTCAGAATAAGTATAGACCGACTGGTTTTTCGATGCTTCGGCAAGTGTGAGATAAGGCTTGCTCTGTGCCGATATCGCCCGGACTTTCATGGTGGGGAATGTCCCGTGCATCTGTACCGCGTAGACCATATTCCCGCTCGGGAGCTGAGCGGCCATTGTTGAAGAGAAAACCGACAGGTTCATCGGAGAAGTAGTAGTCGTGGCCAGGTCGCGATCAAAGTACGTTACCGTTGCAAAGGGGGTGGTCTGGCTGTCGGCAGCCGGGTATATATGGCCATCGGCTTTTGCCTGGTAAACAACCCCGTCCAGCACGATCATCTCACCATCGAGAGCATCGAACGTACCGATCCCGAAGTCACCCCGCTTCCGGATCTCGCCGACCGGCTGGACGCCGTCAAAGACACCCTGCATAAGGGCATCGATGGTCGAGACCTGGTACAGGACCTCGCGATCGCCCGTTGCTTTGGGGGTATCCTGCAATTTCGCAAAACTGGTATATACTGCTGCGCCGGCAAAGACGAGGACGATCGCAAGCCCGATGCCGAGAAAAAATTTCGTGTCCATAAAAACAAAGAATTATTTCTTTCCCGTCACCTTGATGACATGGTACCCGAACTGGGTCTTGACCGGGCCGACAACCTTGCCGGCATCTGCGGCAAATGCCGCCTGCTCGAATTCGGGGGCCATCATGCCCTTACCGAACCACCCGAGATCACCGCCGTTCTTGCGCGACGGGCAGGAAGAGAACCTCTTTGCGACGGCGACAAAATCCTCGCCGTCTGTAAGGCGCTTGAGAATACGGTTTGCCTCGTCTTCGGTCTTGACAAGGATGTGGGATGCGCGGACCTGTGATGCCATGCAGTACAGGTGCATTGTTGCGGCAGATAAAAGTTCGGTACCGGCGCGCTAAAATTCCCCGTCCTGCTCGAAGCTCCGACCGTACCGGATCGCGAGCTCTGCCTTGTAGAGTTCCCGGCCCAGATACCCTGCATGGTCGAGAAGGGAGACATCTCCCTGTGACAGGAGCGTAGAGAGAACGTCCTGCCATCGCACACCTCTTATTGCCTTCCCATGAATGACTGCAACGATCCAGTCACCTTCAATCCCGATCCGGAAATTGCCTTTGGGATCACAGGTGATCTCATCTGGCATGGGACGGGCTGGTTGTACCGTATCATATTCGAGCGGGGGTTCCCGCCGGCGCCGCTTTTCCTTGAGTACGAGGAGGTCAATTCCGAGATCCTTGGGATAGGGACGGTCCTTTGCAAGCACCATCATCTCCGTTGCCCGCCGCATTTCCCTGATAGACCCTTGTGTTTTATCGGAATGCTCGCTCGTAAAGATGACCGATGCCCCGATCTCAGCAGCAATACCGGCAAGGAGTGCATTTGAGCCAACCGAATCTGCGTCAAGCAGTTCCACCACATTTCCAGCGCCAAAAAAAAGCGGGCAGCCGATTTTTTTAAATCCTCCCAGCGAGGGGGTGAACCCGGAACCAACCGGCTGGAGGAGCGGGTCAGCAATGATACACCGGATACCGGCTTTTTTTGCAAGAACGATATTTTTTTTCAAGGTGCTGTTCCCCGGTACCACAACGGCGGCAGCGCCTGCTTCCCCCACCTCTTTTCCTACAACCGGTATATTGGTTTCCTGCAGGCTGAGCACGATATCACAACGGCCGAGCGCAGCCCGGATCAGGGACGGATCCTGCGTATCAACGGCCAGCGGCGCATCGATATCCAAAAGTTGGGAAAAAACCCGGGTCACATCATCCGCTCCTGCATCGAACCCGAACCCGAGATCAACAATATCGGCTCCCAAAGCAAGGCAATCCTCCACAACGGGCCGGATATCCCCGCACCGGTGTGCGTCCATAATCTCCGCCAGCACCTTGATCCGCGAACCCCCGCCGATTTTCACCCCGCGGATAAGAAAATCAGGGTTGGCATCCCGTTCCCGCTCCCCAACCGTGCGCAGGGCAGTTTCTGCCTTTCTTGCTGCGAGAAAATCGTCAGCGGGGATAGTACGGGAAAGCGTTTCGGTACCCAGCAGCGGCAGTACCGATCCCAGGTCTGCCGCGTGACGGGGCCCGCGGTAAATGGGAACGCCGGTCTCGCGCTCCACCTGTTCGAACGATGCCGTGCACATCCCGGAAATGATAACGCAATCGTATCGTGTTCCTTTCAGGAGCAGACGGAGGGCGTGAGGGGTGAGAAACGAGGCGATTTCACCAGTCACGACGACATCAGCATCATATCCCGCTGCAGCGCGTCTCACCAGCGATTCGGTTACAGATCCGGTGGGAAGAAGAATGCGCATAAGTTTCCTTAATACCAGAGAGATAAAAACACTATGATCAGATGCTGACCTGCGATTTGCATGTGCATACGAATTTTTCAAAAGACGGCGAAAGCAGTATCGAAGAGATCCTGAAACGGGCGGAGGTGGTGGGGCTCGACGCGATCGCTATCACCGATCACGACTCGGTTGACGGCGCTAAGAAAGCGCTCGCATGCACGACAAACGTTCTCGTTATACCCGGTATAGAGGTCTCCACCAGGCAGGGGCATCTTCTTGTACTGGGAGTCACCGAAGTGATCCCGTCCGGTCTTGACGTAATGGTAACTGTCGAGATTGCACGGAGGATGGGGGCGCTTGCAATCCTCCCCCACCCGTATCATGTCTGGCGCCATGGGGTTGCCCGCCGCAAGAAAGCCGGGATGGGCATCGTGGACGCGGTGGAGGTCTTCAACAGCCGGTATATCGTGGGATCGGCCAATACGAAGGCTGCACGTATTGCAAGACGGCTCGGCAAACCCGGCGTCGGCGGAAGCGATGCCCACAATGCCCGGTTTGTCGGGTTCGGGAGGACGTTTGTCGATGCAGAGAAGAATGTACCTGCAATCCTTGATGCAATCCGGGCCGGAAAAGTTTCCTGCAGCGGAAAAAAGACGCCGCTGCGCACCTACACACGGCAGTCGATCAACAACACATGGAAGAAGATAAAAAGGATAACCCGGCACGTCAAGCTCCGGTGAGATTGGCTTTTCGGGTATCGTATCTGGGCAGCCGGTTTTTCGGTTCGCAGATGCAGGCATCCGCCCGCACGGTGGAAGGCGAGTTCATCGCAACCTGCCAGCGGCTGAGCCTGTTCGAAGACTGGCGGCAGGCAGGTTTCCAGTCGGCCGGAAGAACGGATCGTGGGGTCCATGCCCGCGGGCAGGTCATTGCTTTTACCACGGCAGCTCCCGACCGTGCGATAGGGACGATCAACTTCCAGCTCCCGCCGGATCTCTGGTGTTCTGCCTATGCGGTCGTGCCGGTGGCATTCCACCCGCGCTATGATGCGAAATCCCGGACGTACCGCTATTACTTTTCAGATGTTCCCCCCATGAAGGAGGAGATGGAAACGGCATCCCGGCAGTTTCTGGGCATCCACGATTTCTCGCACTATGCGCGTGTCCGGGACAAGGATCCACGGCGGAATATCCATGCAATCCGCATTGCCGAAGAAGACGGGTTCGTGTTCCTCGAAGTGACCGCGGAAAGTTTCCTGTGGCACCAGGTCCGGTGTATGGCAACTGCCCTTCTCCGTGTGGGAAATGGTGAGGCAGAACCCGATTCCATTGTGCAATACCTGCGGGGAGAACCTGAAAAACCGCTGGCACCCGCACCTGCCGAAGGACTGGTGCTCTGGGATACGGATTGCGGTTTGAGCTGGTCGCGGCTTGCGGAAGGGGAACGCAGCAGTACCTTCATGGACCATCTCTGCCGGCACCAT
>JBAVWM010000051.1:0-3393 GCA_049697815.1 Methanoregula sp.
TAAATGTTTTTTAGTTCTCATTGTTCCCCCCTCAGCCGGTAACCCTGATGTTCTTCTTGCTGATTCCCTGAATACTCTTTTTATGGGCCTTATTTTTCAGGTTATGGTAACGGTTTTTTTAACCCAAAGGAAAAGGGGCTGTCCATACAATCCTCTCATTGGTGTTATCCGGCTTCTGGAGAAACTGGTTAAAAACGGGGAGAGAGAAAGGTTATTCAGGATTTGCGGATGCTGACCGGGGATCCAGCCGGTTCATGCAGACCCATGACAGGAAAAGACCGGTTACGACGACCAGGCTTACCACGAAGAGCACGCTTCCGACGAGGAGAACCGGGGACAGCAAGAGAATATCGCCGACAACGAGAAGGTAAAGACCGGCTATGGCAGATACCCCGGCAATTTTCAGGGTACCGGTCGTTACAGTGACGGGATAGAACCTCCGGATGACCAGCAGCAGGATGGCCAGGACGGGAAATGCATAGATCATGCCAATGAGTGTACTTGCAACGAGTCCCGAGACGACCACGCCGATAGCAGGGTTCAGGGGAATGGCAGAAAAACTCATCTGGGCGAGGGTGAGTATCCCGAGGAGGGGTGTCAGGATGACCCGCATGGGCGGTTTTATCAGGGGGTGATCGTCAATGAAATCCGCAACCGCCGGACTGAAAGAATAGTACCATGCATTAAACGCGCTCATAAACTGGGTTCCCGATTCCGTGGAGTAAATAGTGTTCTGCCGGAATTCCCTCAGCTGCTGGACCTGAGGTGCAAGCGGGGAGTCAAATGTTGCGGTTGCAATAAGACAGTTATCATACGTCTCACTGCTTCTGTCTGAATAATCCTCGGCTAATCTGTTTGCATTTGCAGCACCAGCGTTATCTCCCAGACCCGTGTAGGCTTTTGCTTTTTTTCGTTCAACTGCTGCCATCGTACCGTACTTTTCGGTGTTGCGCCCGGTTGCCTTTTCTTCGGCCTTATTGTAATAAGTAAGAGCTTCATTAAAATTGCCGGCAGCGGCTTCTTTATCTCCTGCTTCCGTGAACTGTTCCGAATTCCAGATCGTTTTCGGGCTTGACTGGAACAGATCCAGGGCCACAATAGGGATGAGGAGAACAAGAAGAACGAGGATAAGGTTGGTGATGTGTCGGGATTTCATGCATGAGCGTTTTGTTATGGGGAGTATTAATTCGTTTTTTTTTTCGTACAACAAGTGCCCTGTCTGAAATAGTGCACGGTAACTCAAAAGGGTGTATTTTAACCCCCAAAATACGGGAGGATTGAAACCCGATTCCGTTTCTTGTTCACCGACCTGTCAGGCCCCGGTTCAGTAACTGTAAATTACGCAACAAACAATATTATTCCTTATGGGCACATTCCTCACGGTCAGTGACGAGGCAATCAAAAACGGCGAATGCACGGATATCTATTTTATCCGGACGGAAGAAGCGTTAAAAAACGACAGGATCAACCCGCACGTGGTCATGGAAGTGACTGCCACGTCCCTGCCGGACTCGTGGGCGGTCTTCTGCGGGCTTGCCGACGTTATCGCCCTTCTTGACGGGATGCCGGTGACGGTTGATGCTATGCCGGAAGGCACCGTCTTTTACCGGAACGAACCGGTGCTCCGTATTGCCGGGAAGTACCGGGACTTCTGCCGGTATGAGACCGCGATCCTCGGGTTCCTCTGCCACGCGTCCGGCATTGCGAGCTCCACGGCCCATATCAGGCTCGCTGCCGGTGACCGCCCGGTCTACTCCTTTGGCTCACGGCGCCAGCACCCCGCGATTGCCACGATGATCGAGAGGGCGGCATGGATTGGCGGGGCAGACGGGGTTTCCAATACCTGCGCACCGGAAGGGATGCCGGTGGTCGGGACAATGCCCCACGCGTTTGTGATGTGCTACAGGAAGCCGGAAGACGCGTGGCGGGCGTTTGACCGGAGCGCCCCGGTGTCGGTCCCGCGGATCATGCTCTGCGATACCTGGTGCGACGAGAAGTCCGAGTCCCTGCGGGCTGCGGAGTGCGGGGCAACCGCAGTCCGGCTCGATACCCCCCGTTCCCGGCGCGGGAACATGCGGGCGATCATCGAGGAGGTCCGCTGGGAGCTCGACTCCCACGGGCATGAGGATGTGAAGATATTCCTCTCCGGAGGCGTGACACGGGAGGACGTGATCGCGTACCGCGACTGCGTGGACGCGTTCGGTGTCGGGGGTGCGATTGCCAATGCCCCGGTGATCGACTTTTCTCTGGATATCGTGGAGATTAAGGGGGAATCAAAGGCAAAGCGGGGAAAGCGGAGCGGAACAAAGCAGGTGTATGTCCGGAAAAACGGAGATCATGTCGTTCTTCCTGTCTCGCAGAAGGGGCCACGGGGTGCAACTCCGCTGATTGAGACGTATATCAGCGACGGCAACGTAGTGCAGGACTCGTGGATGCAGGACGCACGGAAGCGGGTGGCTGAGGCACGCAGGTCACTGAAATTACCCGGATGATTTTTATCATTTTTCTGACTGAATAAGGTACCCGTAGCGGGATTGACCGGTCCAGACGTCAACGGACAAATCTCTCCACAGAACAGGATCCGGAACATACCTGCAAAAACATTACAAAATGTTCATATCAGTACAAACACAAGCAGTCAGTAGAGTGATACGATGTTCTGCGGTGAATGTGGCACACAAAACCCCGATACCAACCAATTCTGCAAGAACTGCGGCAAACCCCTGCGGAGACCCCAGCAGGCACCCGCAGCGCACAAGATGGCAACCCCTGTCCCGCCGGTTGCAGCATCATCCCAGCCACAGCCTGTGTATTACCCGCCCCAGCCAGCGGGGGTACAGCCGCCGGGTGCTGCTGCGGGTGCCCCGCCGGCCAAACCATCCCTCAACAAGGGCATGCTGGCACTGGGTATTGTCGGTGTCGTTCTGGGGATCGCCTCGTGGTTCCGGTATCCCTATCTTCTCGGGATCCTTGCCATCGTGCTTGGCGGGATTGTGGTTGCCAAATCCGAGAGAAAAACCGGGGCTGTCACCGTCGTTGCCGCTCTGGGGATCCTCATTGGACTGGCATGCATTGTCGTGGATATCTTCTATTTCACCATCTTTCCCACCCCCCCTCTGGACTTATAATACCGGGGGGCAATACCACCTCCACAGATAACCTCGGTCATTTTTCATGAATCTTCTGAAGAGATTTCTCACTTTTTATGCTGATGCGCAGGAAGAGAGGTTGCAGGTACAGGGAATTTTGAACCGGGGAAAGACCGGATTAATGTGCTCTGTAGAAAACATTTTTTTTACGTAAAATATTGCCCCCCTCTTGCGCCACCAGTCCCCCGTTGGGGGACGGGGCGCATTGCGATTACCCGAGTCAGGTTGCAGGTAATACGTCGTC
>JBAVWM010000052.1:0-1531 GCA_049697815.1 Methanoregula sp.
CATGAACGCGAACGTGCTCTGGCGATCCTTGATGCCGGTATCGACCATGGCAATATCGGCTCCGCATTCGGCAGCAACGGGGGCCATGTCGAACGGGGAGATGGAATGCATGCGCTCAAAATCCGAATAGGCGGCAATGACAATGTATTTTTTCGGGAATTCGTCTTTTACGGCTTTCACCACAGCACCGATCACATCGCGTGCCCGCTCCTGCCCTTCAAATGCAAGCCCGATCTTGACGTAGTCGGCCCCGGCACAGGCTGCCCCGTAGGCAGCAAGCGAAGCACCGCCCGGCTTATAGTCAAAGTCCCCGATCGCTGCACTTACCGGCTTTTTGGAAAATGCTTTGATCTCGCGGATAACCCAGGGGAAGTTGGCGCCAAGCGAGCCTTCGGATGGTTTTTTGACGTCGATGATGTCAGCGGCACCTGCGTGCCTTGCTTCGTCGATGGAGCTGGGGCTGACCAACAATTGCATAAGGTTTAATGATCTTTTATCCTAATAGTGGTTGCGACTCGTCAATGGAACTGGTACTTGCGATGGATTTGAAAGGGGGTCTGGTCGTTCACGGCAAATCCGGGCAACGGGAAACCTACAAGCCGCTCGACTGGGGGTGTTCCCCGACAGCAGAACCGGTCGGGTTTGTGAAGGCCATAGGACCGAAATATATCTACATCGCGGATCTCGACCGGATCGAAGGTAAGGGCTCGCATGACCGGCTTGTTGCAGCGTGCGCACGACAGGTCTCTCTCTGTTACGCAGACCGGGGCTGCCGTTCTCCTCATGATTTTCTCAGCGGGTATCATATCACCAACATTGTCGGGACAGAGACCGGTGGTGATGACCTCTCGCACTACGACGGCGGTTTTTTAAGCCTCGACATAAAAAACGGGCGGGTCATCCCGTCCGGCCGCGAGCCGGTGGCCGTGCTCCGGCAGGCCAACGGCTGGAAATTCGAGGGCTGCATTGTCCTCAATATCGGGGCTGTCGGTACTGAAACCGGCCTTGACCGGGAGATGCTTGATGAGATGCGGGCTGCCTATCACCGGAAACTGTTCTGGGGAGGGGGCGTGGCTGCCATTGCCGACCTGCAGACACTCAGCAATGCAGGGTTTGACGGGGCCATTATTGCCACTGCATTCCATCATGGGAAAATCCCGCCGGACTGGATACGGAGGGGACGGGTATGTTAATCACGCTGGAGGGCATTGACGGGAGCGGGAAGAGCACGCTCCATGACGCGCTCAGGGAACTGCTTGTCGATCTCGATCCGGTGTTCACCCGTGAGCCCGGGGCAACGTGGGTGGGGGATGCTGTCCGCAGGGCAATAGCCGAGCAGATCGACCCGGTAACCGAAGCCACCCTCTTTGTTGCTGATCACGCGGCACATCTTGCAACGGTGGTCCGCCCGGCCCTTGCCGAAGGAAAACTTGTCATCTCCGACAGGTACAGCGACAGCAGGTACGCGTACCAGACGGTCACGCTGCAGAGGATAATTCCTGACCCGGAGGGTTGGTTACGGGCCATGCAC
>JBAVWM010000053.1:0-6737 GCA_049697815.1 Methanoregula sp.
ACATGTTCCAGTCGAGAGTCCAGTTGAAGGGGAACTGGGTGATCGTGCTGGTAAGGAAAGGAAAAGGCCCGAAGGTATAGAGGAACCCGAGATCATGCGGGAACCAGACGAGGGTAAGATCAAAGTAAATCCTGACGAGCAGCATGCCTGCGAGTGCCAGAACAACAGACCATCCGAAGATGCCATTCCGGTATTTTTTTGCTCCTGCAAGCCCCTCAAAGAACGAGGCAGAACCGTCTTTCTTTGACGAGATGCTCAGGAAAAGGCCCGCCAGTAAGAACACCAGGCAGAACAGTGTTGCGAACCCGATGAAAAAGTCAAGGACATAACTTACGATTATATCAGGTTGCATGATCCTGCCGATGTAGCGGAGTGCCGCCTGGCCGATGGTGTTTCCCGCCAGCACAAACCCGGCAAGGAGTGTAAACCAGAGGAGCTGCCGGTTCCGGTTCAGTGTCCTCATCCCTGAGAAAGCTGCTCCGATCCCCCGACGGATCGTTCCCGATCCTCCGCCCCCGCCATCCGGACTCCCCTCATGGACGGGGTCAGGCAGGTTAACAATATCTGCCTGCAAGGCGCGGAATACCGGCGGTTTCCGGCACAGGCCGAACCAGTGTTCAGCAGTTTCAGATACCCGGGTCATGAGGCATGCTCCGGTTTTTTCCGGCTCCCTTCCGGTATACCGGATATCCCGTTGCTCTTTCCGACATGGTAGAGATCCGCAATAGCAACACCCGCTGCAGAAAAACCCACAGCTATCAGGAGGAAGCAGGTAAGGAGGAACCCGTAACAGGCAACCGTCATCAGCACCTGCCCGCGTGACATCTGGAGGAAGAAGTCGTAGTCATGGTTGAGCAGCAGGGGTGACTGGCCGATAAGGAGCCCTGCGGTAACTACCACAAGGATGATTGCCCCGAGGACAAGGATGCAGCCCAAAAGCTCGCGCCAGGTCTTCTTCATGAGGGTAATCGACCCTGCAAGAGCCGGAAGCAGTCTTTTCCTCTCCAGCACGATGCCTGGCACGACATACAGGGCCAGCAGGAACAGGACAATGTTGATGGCCATGATCTTGAACGAGAAATAATACATGGAAGAGATCCCGTTGGGTACATAGTACGCATAGGGAAGGTTGAACAGGGCCATATCGATGGTGAAGATGACCTTCCCGATGAACTGGCTTTGGGAAATTATCTCAAAGACGACTGTCGCCAGAAAAGCCATCAGGATAGACAACGCAGCGAGTGAACCGGCATGGGGGTTGACCCCTGCAAATGCCTTCCGGATCGTGACCGGCATTTTTGCACAGCCCGCGTTCCGGTAAAACACCAGACCTGCAAGCAGGCCGGTGAGGCAGGACAGGCAGACCGCTTCGATCAGGAATAACTGCGTGTTGAACACAATGAGGCTCGAGTTTCCAAGGGGAATCCAGATACTGTATGGCAGGGGAAGGTAATCATAGTGCGTCACGCTCCACCCTTCTGCCACGAACAGGAAAAAGATCACGAGTCCTGCCAGGAGCGAGAACCAGAGCAGGTGCTCCTCCCTGAACAGGGTCCTGATACTCCCCCTTGCGATACGGATCCCGTCCCGGATCCGGCCGGGCCTGACGGCGGGTCCGCCGCCATCGGGCGTTGCGGGTTGGACGATTTGCGGCTGGCCGATCAGCACCGCGGCCGTTGTATGCATTGCGGGGGGTTTCGGGCAGAGCCCCAGCCACCGGTCTGCAAAAGGAGAAAGGAGGGCCATCAGGTAATCCCCCTGATCTTTTCCAGCAGTTCCTCAGCCATCTTCGTCGGGTCTGCAGTCTTCTCAATTTTGATCCCGAGTTCGGATGCGAAGTCCCAGATGAATTCGATGCACTTGGTGTACTCGTCGCATGAACCGCAATCGCCGTCATGCTCGTACCAGACCTGCATGCCATGCTTCTCCGATACGAAGATGAACGCCCCGGTCTGGAACGGAATGGACCGCCCGAACAGGACACCTCTCTCCACATCGATCTTTTCAACCTGGATCCGGTTTGCCTGCGCCATCTCCCGCAGCGATGCCTCGATCTTCTCGTTCATCGCGAGGAGCGCCTGGGAAACTCCCTGCCTTGTTATGCCGAGCTCGTTTGCAATAGAGACATTGGACATCCCGCTGCGCCGCATCTTCCAGAACCCGAACTGTTTCTCGCTCGTGGGAAGGAACATGTGTAAATGTATGGACATTTACAATATAAAAGTTACGCAAGCTGGCGGCCGATGTAGTATGCCAGCTCATCATGGCCGGTGCACCCGTCAGGCAGAACCGCTGTAATAACCACAAAAATTACCGGCCGGGCCAAAATTACCCAAGGGATCCGGGACAGAATGTCTCAGGGTATCAGATCCGGCCATGCCACCGATTTCCCAAAGCACATCCCCTCCCCCCTTCAGCCACGGTAACATCGCTAAATATGACCTCCCACATTCCCGCCGGAGACCGTCCCCTTATTCCGGCCCGGTTCCTGTGTTTTCCCGAATTATGACCTCTGAAATCCGGGGGTTGAGGGAAAAGAGGTACAACCGGGCCCGATACGGGCTCCGTTGTACCAGAATTCCCACGGGGTTTTCCAGGAGGTCCATGCCCATCCTTCCCGGGACGATGTCAGCGAGGTTACTTCCCGGCAATCTCCCGGGCCCATTTCCGGGCGTCCTCCAGATCCTCCGGGTGGGGGTGCCGGTAACGGACGATAATCACCTTGCCCCGGGAACCTGTGTTCCCGAGGACAGTGGCGCCTTTTTTCTCCAGTGTTTCCGCCATGCTGCCGAGCATCTTCTCACCGTCCCCGGGATACGACGCTGTAGCGAACAGGGCAACCTTCCGCCCGGTAAATGTCCTCTCCCGGAGCAGGCGGTTCATTAAAAGCCCTGGCCCGGTGCCGTACATCCCGCTCCCGAGGAAAAGGATCCCCGCATCCGGCAGCGGTTTATTAATGTCCCCTACGCTCGCTCCCAGTTCTTCCGCAATTGCAACAGCGACCTTCCGGGTATGTCCTCCCCGGGAATCAACCAGCACTGCTACCTTAGCCATACCTTCTCCTGCGGTCTCGCGGGATTTATATTTCGTCCTCGTACTATACCGGCCGTTCACGCGAGCATGTGTCCCAACACAACCGGTTTCCCCTCGCAGTCGATCCCGGCCAGCGAGTTCGGCGTGACCGGGAAGAACCGTCACGTCCCGTGCTTTAACCGGAGCCGGAGCTCGGCCGTAATGGACACGTCCCGGGCAATGATCCGGAGCCGGGCGATCTCATCTTTAAAATCATCGGCAAACTGCCGGGTGGTCGCGAGAATTTCCGGCGCGAACAGGCCCCGGGCGAACGCGACCGGGATCATTGAAATGATCGCGATGCCGAAAGACCCGCTCCGGCCCGCTCAGTGCCAGAGGGACGATGCCACGCACCTTTTGAAATCGGCCTTGTATGGTGGCAATGGTCTATCAAATTGATAAACAACTGGCATCACTTATGCCTATCAATCCTTCTCACCCGGGGACAAGAAAAAAGAAGCAATAACGTGGTAAGCGCACCTTGACATCTCAAGATTTAGATTGTTTTCTCTTTCTCTTCTCAGGAACCACAGGTTCTGTTGAAAAGAATCCAGATGCTGCGAAATCCTTATCATCCATTTTGTGAGATTTCTCACCGGAAGAAATTGCCGGAGTAATGAACCGGAAGAATTCGCTGGTGAACTGCCCGTAGCTGAATCCTTCCGCTTCAATCACGAGTTTCCATTTATTTTCCATGGAGAGGATCCCCATGAAGGATATCATAAGGTACATCGAGGTCAGGAATGGATCGAGATCGGCCCGGATTGTCCCGTCATCGATGCCCTCCTGGATCGCATCCCGCAGGATCCTGCGGCAGGTACCATACCCCTTTCCAATCTCTGCGGTATAGGGGTTTTCCTGGGAAAAACGTTCGGATCCGTAAAAGTGAATCAGCCGGAGATAATCCGGGTATTCTAATGAAAACTGGTAATAGGCCTGGCCCATCAGGACTACTTTGGCAATGCCGGACACCTGTTTTTCCATACATTCCGAATATTTTTCCTCCAGGATCCGGATACCCCGGAGAACAATAGTGGCGAAAAGTGTCTCCTTATTGGTAAAATAGAGATAGATGGTAGCCTTATTCAGGTCGACCTCCCGGGCGATATCATCCATGGAAACATCTTCATAACCCCGGGAAAAAAAGAGATGCTCGGCTGCATCGATGATTTCGGTCTTCCGCTGTTCCTTTTCCCGTTGTCTTCTCTCGGAGATTCCCATTCTTCCACACCACCTGACCCGACATGAATTTACTTATTATAAAAAGTATTCCGGCTCCTTTCGCTCGTTATACAATGTATGTAAACGCAACGAAGCGTCCCTGACCAGACCGTGTTTCACCGTTCTCGCATGTCTGGGGCAGTGTTTGATGCAGGCACAACACGTGATGCATTTTTCCGTGTCGATCACCCTGCTGTTTTCCGGATCGACAGCACCGACAGGGCATCCTTCTGCACAAGCACCGCACTGGGTACATGCATCGCTGACCGCAATAAAATCAACATTCCAGAACTTCGAATCTCTCCGGTAAGGATGACACGGCTCTCCCCGGTATGGATGACAACCGGGAATTTTTACTTCAGAAATCTTGTCGGCGGATGTGACAGACTGAAGTTTTTTTTGTATTTTTTGCCCGAACAATTCTGCGTGCTTCAGGTCACGTGCATCGGGACGACCCTGAGCTGTTGGTGTTTCGGCATTGGAAAAGGAGTGTTCCCCGATAAACGCTGCACCGGCGATCGGTTTACATCCGCGCCGGGTCAGACTATCATTCAGCTCGAGCAGGGCATCGTCATACGCGCGGTTGCCGTACACGACAACGCAGACAGCGGGCGTATTATGCGCCTGTATCGCATGCAGCCATTCGCCTGCAAGTGCGGGCACCCTTCCCATATACACCGGCACTCCGACAATGAGTAATTCATGTTCCGATGTCCGGAGTGGTTGTATTCTCGCACCCGGCCGGGTTATATCCAGCTCTTCCACGGTGCCGGGATGTATTCCGCGTGCAATTCCCTGAACAACTTCTTTTGTTGTTCCTGTTGGTGAGAAATATACTAATTTCAGTAAGGGTATTTTCATGAGATGTCCTCCATTGCAGGTGCCGGATTTTTCCGGGGATTTCCCTGCAACGCGATGCCTTCTGGTTTTTTTCATCTTTTTCACCGTTGCAACGTGCTGATATTGAAGACGGATAGAAAAAAGAATTCAGGATTTTTTCACTGCTGAAGGCTTTCAGTCTCCGGATTACAGGATCTTCTTTCCCGGCTCGGGGCCCGGTTTAACCAGGTATACATCCGTGATCTTCACGAGTACTGCAGACTTGGGCACAAATTTGGGCCAGCTCTCCTTCATCCAGGCAACGTTCTGTCTGAAGATTTCGTCATTCGTATGGAGAGTGACGCTCCCTTTGATCTGGAAACCGCCTTTGTCCCCCCACCACGACAGGGCGATTGCCGGATTCTCCTTCATATTCTGCAGCGTCTTGTTGAAGTACTGATCCGAGATGAGTATCGTCCCGTCACCCAGTACCGTGAATGCCGCGATCGGGACAACGTTGGGAGTGCCTTTTTTTGACGATGTTGCAAGGAATGCGGTCTTCGTTCCCTGGAGCGATTCTTTGATTTCCTGTGGAAGGGTAACCATGGAATTTTCCTCAAGAATGTTCGGTCTGGGTTATATTATAACTTACGGTTACTAAATAACTATGAGTTAGTTTGAAAAATGGATCCGGGAATTCCCCTGCCGGTTCCGGTCTCGTCCCAAACCACATCCCCCCGGAGCCCCCGCTCCGTGCCGTGCCGGGCGATCGGACAAGAGGCCTTCCCGCTTCAGGTGCTCGCCCCGCCGGATATGCCCTTCACACCTTCAGCCCTTTTGCCACTACGCTGGCCGGGTTCCTTGTCCGCTTTCATGAGGTTCCCCGCCATTGAAGACATTTATGCTATGGTCGGGCGAGATCGAAGCGATCAAGGTTCATCACTTTGGTCCAGGCCGCCACGAAGTCCTGGACAAACTTCAACTGCCCGTCCGCGCTTCCGTAGACCTCAGCCAGAGCCCGGATCTGGGAGTTCGAACCGAAGATGAGATCGACACGCGTGGCGGTCCACCTGACTTCGCCAGTCTTGCGATCGCGCCCTTCAAACACGTCAGCGTCTCCCGGGACCGCCTTCCACTCCGTGCCCATGTCGAGCAGGTTTGTGAAGAAGTCGTTGGTGAGCGCCTCCGGCCGCCTGGTGAAGACGCCGTGCCGGGTCTGTCCGACGTTGGTGTTCAGCACGCGCATGCCGCCCACGAGCACCGTCATTTCGGGTGCGGTCAGGGTCAGCAGTTGCGCCTTGTCGACCAGTAATTCCTCGGCCGATACGGTGTATTTGCCCCTGAGGTAGTTGCGGAAACCATCCGCGACCGGTTCGAGCACGGCGAAGGAGACCGCATCGGTCTGCTCCTGCAAGGCGTCCATGCGTCCCGGCGTGAAGGGAACCGTAACCTCGTGACCGGCGTTCTTTGCCGCCTGCTCGATGCCGGCGCAGCCGGCCAGGACGATCAGGTCAGCCAGCGAGACCTTCCTGCCGCCAGAGGCGGCGCTGTTGAACGCGCTCTGGATGCCCTCCAGCGTCCTGAGCACCCGGGCCAGCCGAGCAGGCTGGTTGACTTCCCAATCC
>JBAVWM010000054.1:0-1948 GCA_049697815.1 Methanoregula sp.
GTCGCACGCCTCTTCAGCAAGTATTTTATACCCGGTCACTGCAAGTGCAACGAGCACCGGGCCGATGATGAAACCTACAATGCCCATAAACGGGACACCGGCCAAGATGCCGATCATCATCATGACCGGGGGAATTGCAACCCGTTTTCCCATCATCACCGGCCGGTAATAGAAATCAATCCATACGCTCAGGAGAGGATACCCCACAAACAGGGTGATGAGGGCATTCCTGGTTTCGCCGAGGCTCAGGAAATAGAGTGCAAAGAAGAGGATCATAACCTGGGAACCGAAGAGCGGGATCAGCGTGGCAAGACCGATCAGGGTTGCGAACAGGAGCGGGTCTTTGACTCCCAGAAGGGAGAAAAACGGGATTGCAAGGAGAAATGCTATTACTGCTGCGGAAATCTGGATAACAATCAGGGCATAGATGGTGTTGCTGGAAATCTCCGCCATTTTTTCCACGGCATAAAAAAGTTTAGGGGAAAACATCTGCATGAATGTCTTCCATATCTGTTCCCCATAATTCAGCAGCATCGAGAACGAGAGGAAGAAGATAATGATCGACATAAGGGCCTGCATGACATTACTGGTCAGCGACAGGAGCGATTGCAGAAGCAGCTGGATAAGGGTCTCTGGCATATTGGAGAACTGTGCTTCCGTGAATGTTGGCAGGAATGCAGAGAGGCCGGTATTGTCAAAACCGCGGACCAGTGATGTAACCATGGTCCCGATATAATCGATATTACTATACATTATGCTCGAAGAGACCGAAAGCACGAGCAGGATCACGAGGAGGACCCAGACGGTAATAAATACGACCGATACTGATGGTTTTACTATACGTGAGAGATATTTATGCAAAGGCATAAGGGCTATTGCGATGGCAACTGCCCAGATTAATACCGTCATCAGAGGCCAGAATACCAGGATGCAGAAAAGGTAAATTGCACAGATAAGGATCAGCAGCTGGTGATCTTCCCGTATCTGAAAAGGATCCATAGATGTCAAAACCTTGTCTCAGGGAATGAATTTTCTCTCGAATGTCCTCTGGTCTTTGTATTATTTCGGCAGGAAAACGGGTGAATCCGGACGTGCACCCGGTATCACCAGCTCTGCCTGTTGTTCTTTGTTTCCTCAAGCGTTCCCGCTACAGGATAAATGAAACGATGGCGACAATGACGAAGATTATTACGAGCCATTTTGCGATTTCCATCGTGAAACCGGCCACACCCTTCATGCCCAGAATAAAAAACACCAGGGCAAGGACCAGGCAGATAACCGCAAGATAGATTAAATCAGCCATAGTTCACGCACCCTACTTCTTCTTCATTTCTGATCCCGCTTCGTGTACCGCAATTTTGGCATCGGCAACAGCTTTGTGTGTCGCGATTTTGGCATCATCTGATGCATTATGCACTGCGTCACCTGCATCCTTGAGCGTGTTATGGGCGGCGACTGTTGCATCATCGTAGGCGGCATGGGCAGCCACACGTCCGTCATCGACGGCTTTGCTGGCCTTTACTTTCAGATCATCTGTCATACTCTTTTCAACTCCGTTCCCTGATATGAATTTTAAAATTTATCCGCTATCAGAGCAAGCCCCCATGGAGCGGGGGAGTCTATAAGACTTACCGGTTGTTTCAAAATTTGCATCAAACTGTGATGGGTTGTGCTTTCGTACAGGAAAATTATCGTAAACCCTTCTGACAGCCATCATCCTGTTAAATGCCTTCCATATCTCTTCCCCCTCATTCATACAACTGCTGACGGAGCCGTCTCTGGTAAAATAACCGGCAATCCATGAAAAGATCGCTCCTGATTATTCAGATTTTGGAGGGGGAATAATCCAAATTTTGCAACATCTGAAAAGATTTATAGAATCTCCCGTACTATGGGGCGTGCGCTAGTACGGTTACACACCAGATGAAATACCCGGACGATGTCTCTC
>JBAVWM010000055.1:0-5816 GCA_049697815.1 Methanoregula sp.
TTGCAGACTATTCTCCCGCTGCACTCTTCTGCTCCCGGGGAAGATCGCAGATTCCTTCACAGGTAAAAACGACCAATTGCTATTGTCTGGGGTGTGATCTCTTTATCAAGCATGGGCTTGTCATCAACTACCTTTGTGTGAAGGGATGAACTTGCACCCTGTTTTTCCAGGTTGGCTATCCTTTCCCACCTCGTTCATCCGTTAATCCCATTTTTTCCGCATCGCATCACTGGAGGGCCGGGATTTTTGGGATGATCGTTTGTATGTGGCTGAGAACTTGTGCATCCGTGATGAACAGAGGTTGGTCCCAAAAAATCCAGAGAGGATCACCCAGCCAACCCCCCTCAGGAGCCGCCCCAACCAACATCAGCACTATCATTCCATGACGTAACTCCGCATTTTGCAAAGCCTCCGGCAGCTCAAATTACAAATAACTTCCGGCACGTGAAGGGGGATTGGCGGCAACCCTCTCCTCCAAATGTGAGTAACGCAACCTTACCGGGCATATCTGCGTACCAATGTTCCAGACGAAACGAAGGGGTTACCAGGGTTCCCAGAAATGAGTAAGCCGCCAAATTCCCCACCAAAGGAGGGGGGTTCACCGCCAACCCACGCATGCCGGAGGGATCAATGGCGGAAAAATAAGATATCTTGGCTATGACCAGACAGAAATGGGAAAACGTGTCGGGTTATAGCCTGACAAAAAAGCATGTTTATGGAGGGCTATAGCCGTACACGCAGTATAAAACCCGACAGGGATGCACGATCGAGTCCCGTTCAGGTCACCTTTGCGATAACCGTTTGTACCGTTGCAGATCAGGCCTTAAGAAGGCGGGCATTGATGGAGACTATTCCCCGTGCCCGCACTCACCAGGACCGCACCCATCGCCGGGGTAAGGAGCATCCCATACCCGGTGAGCACACCGGCACCGATGACAAACATTCCGATCAGTCTGAGGGGGAACCGATGGGAAACGATGAATGGGTTGGCACGTGCACCATAAAAAATACTCTCTTTCAATTATTTTTCAACATCCCTTACCGGATCAATAAAACCCAGTCCTTTGCATCTTCCGCAGGGGCGAGACTTTAGAGGCCCGGTATTTACTGCCTTTACCGGCCCAAGATTGATTTCTTCAATTATTCCCGTACCATTGCAGGAAGGACAAACGTTATTTTTCATAGTTATTATTCGGAGTCCTTCCCTCTATTTCTCCATTTCTATAGACACCATAACCGTCACCAGGCTGGTGAAAGCGTACCGTATCTTCTGGTTTGTCTTTTCCGGTAGTGATGAATCAGAGAACCAAGAGGTGCATCCCCAGTATTGCAAATATATCCGTCCAAAAAAGTGTATTACTCTGCATTCACAACGCCCATACCAGGAGCGAACGCCGGATACCATTCCTGTAATGTTGCCATCAGGGAAATGACAGGGATATCAAAAGATGCAAATGCGCCCAACCAACCGCCACGTATCGCACACTTCCAAACGTATCAATCAACCCCGAAGGTATCGGAACCCGTAAACAGGTCAGTATAACGACAGTTCAGGATAATCGGATTACCTCCGTTCTTTCAGGTGCCTTAAAAAGAAGGGGGCGGGTTGAGGTGTCTGCAGGAAAAGAAAGGTTTATTGTCCCGTGCCCGATTTTATAGTAATGGACCGGCTTGTTGTCTTACTGGATTTTCTTGAATTCCCCCCCACCCATACCTGCGATGGTGGAAATCTGTCTCCCCGCCTTACCCTCAAGGAGTTGCATGCATCATCAGTTGCAGTTATGATCTTCAACCCGTTTGAAAAATCCTGTTGTTCTTTCACCCCATGGATCGTCTGGAACATCCCCCCGGTGCAGCAGATCCCTCCGGGAATCCCGCCCGGAGGCAGGGTCACTTCACCCATCCCGGCTGTGCAGGGCATCACGGACCATGGGATCATCGGCTATACGGGTCCGTGTCCTCCGCACGGCCAGATGATACGATACCTGTTCAAGGTGTATGGTCTGGATGCGATGCTTGATCTCCCTCCCGGATCCAACAAACACGAGCTTATAACAGCGATGAAAGGACACGTGATCCAGTTTGGCGAAACGGCCGCAGTATGTTCACGATAATCAGGCCGGGGAAGAGCCGGGATGAAAGCCACCAGCGAGGTTGATACCGGCAAAGCCCATCCCGGTGATCACCGCACCATGAGCGATCACGAAGGTGAATGCCCGGATAATTACCGTGCGAGTACCAGTCGGTCCGGTGAACATCGATGCTGATAGTGCAGATCGTTCGCGCAACGCCGAAATCCACTCCCGAAATACATTTGAGGTTCTGCGACGAACAAACTACTGTTTTAAACAGGAAAGAGATGAGGGAGGGAATTAAAAACGCACGTTAACGAGATACAGTTGAAAGTAATTGCACTGGGGTTGGTCCTGGTATTCCTGATACTCTCCTTTGCATTGCCAAAAACCGCTTCCACTACCATTCTGTTAGGGGTTGTGATGATCACCGGGATTGCGGTATGTTTCATAGGAATGTCCATGTAGAAGCAGGACGCAAAGGAACACGAAGACCTGCTGGCTATTCCGCCGAAGAAATCATAATTTTCTTTGTTATATCCCAGACTCATCCACCGCGTGAACAGCGTCAGAGAACGTATACAATTCCGGGTTGTAATCAGGATCCCCATTCTCTTCAAAGGTAGATCAAACCCAGAATTTTTTTATGAAGTATAATCCTCCAAAAGGAAAGACAGTATGAGCATGCCTCCGGTGACCAAAAAAATCTCCTGGTAATCAGGTCGGGGAAGAGCCGGAATGAAAGCCACCGGCGAGGTTGATACCGGCAAGGCCTGTCCCGGTGATCACCGCAACGGGAGGGATCACGAAGGTGAATGCCCGGATAATTACCGTGCAATGCCAGAAGCTTTGGATAAAAGAAGGTAACCGGGGATGCGGTCCCGCGTCACCCGGGAATATCACGGGAGTGGCGCATCCGTGACGGTGATCCCGGCTGCGACCATACGCTTGCGGATCATATCCGCAACCCCGAACTGCTTTCTTGCCCGCACGACCGGTCAACGCACCCGTCCCGGATCGTGATGACCCGGCCGGCCCGCCCTGCCAGCTCAGTATTGTGGGTGACAACGATGAGGGTGAGGCCCTGCCGGTGCAGTTCCTCAAAGACAGCATAGATCCCGTCAGCCGTCACCGAATCAAGGTTCCCGGTCGGCTCATCCGCAAGGAGGATGCGGGGGTCGTTCACGAGTGCCCGGCCGATAGCTACCCGCTGCATCTCGCCGCCCGAGAGCTCGGATGGCAGGTGGCCGGCCCGGTGCGAGAGGCCGACCCGATCGAGGATTGTATCGATCTTTGCCTTGTCGTACGGCTTTCCCGAGAAGATGAGGGGCAGTCCGATATTCTCTGCAACGGTCAGGGTCGGGATCAGGAAGAACTGCTGAAAGACAAAGCCGATATGCTCGCGGCGGATCTTCACCAGTTCCGCTTCTTTCTTCCCGGTTACGTGTACGCCATCGATCCTGAGTGACCCGCTGGTCGGCGTATCAAGGCAGCCGAGAATGTTCATGAGCGCGGTCTTGCCGGCGCCGGAGGGGCCGACAATCGAGACGAACTCCCCCGCATCTATTTCAAGGTCTACACCCCGGAGGGCACAGACCTCCTCGCTGCCCCTAGGAAAGGTCTTACAGATACCGGTTGCTTCAAGAATGCTCATTCCCACTCACCCCGTATCGCTTCCATGGGGGAGAGCCGGGCGGACTTGACCGCCGGGTAGAGGCCGCACAGGAGCCCGAGCCCCACGGAGAATAAAAGGCATTCCGCGACAAGCACCGGGTCGAAGGAGACAAAACTTCCTGACGGGGCGTAAGGAACGATCCCCCGAACGAAGGCCTCGATAAGCCCGGATCCGGCAAGAGCGGCAACTATGCCGAGGACACCCCCCAGTGCCGTAATGATGATCGTTTCGGCAAGGAGGAGGATTGCGATATGGGAGCCCGAGGCCCCAATCGCCTTCATCATCCCGATCTCGCGGGTCCTCTCGTTCACCGACATCAGGAGGGTGTTTGTTATCCCCGCGGCGCTGATGACAATCGCGATCACGATCACCGAGAAGAGGAGCGAGCGGGCCGAGCCTACGAGGTTCATAATCGTGCCGGTCACCTGCGCCATCGTGACCACCTGGATGTCAGGCACCGTCTCGAGCTCTTCTGCTATCGCCGGTATGTCCTTCACATCGTCAGCCTTTACCGCGATCGCCGTGATGAGGCCGTCCTTCCTGAAGAGCCGCTGGGCATCGGCAAGCGGGAGGAAATGGAAGTTGTCGTCCTCGCTTGCAGTCGGCTCCAGCACGCCGATGATGGTGTAGGACTCCTGTGCCGGCCCAAACGGTAGTGTGCTCCCCGGCTTCAGGTTCTCCTTCTCGGCGAGCGTACTGCCGATCACCATCACGTGCGTCTCGTTTGCCGTAAAGAACCGGCCGTTCACCTTCCATGCCGGCTTGAGCGGGATCATTGCGTCCGGATCGATCCCATATACGATATGCGGGGTCCCGTCCTTGATAACCTGCTGGAGGAGCATCGGTGCCGCGACAGCAACGCCGGGAGTGGCCCGGGTGCGGGCAACGTCGTCGTTCGTCAGGTACTTCGGGATCACCCCGCCATGGAGTATCAGGGTGGTTGCCTCGTAGGGGCAGCCCTTCGGGACCGCGAGGAGGTTGAAGCCAAGGTTCTCCATCTCGCTGTTGAGCTGCCGCTCGTAGCCGGCAGAGAAAGAGAGGAGGGCAAAGAGGATGGCAACCGCTATTGCAACACCGGCGATGGTGAGCAGCGTCCGCCCGCGCCGGCGCTTGAGGTTCTTTACGGCGAGCGTGAGCAGGTTCATGGATAGGTCCGGGAATCCGTAACAACCTTTGTGGCAACCAGGGTCGGATCTCCCTTGATCACGCTGATGGTACCATGAACAACGACCGTGGTTCCTGAGATCTGCGGGATGGCGAAGTTATTGGGGGCAAGGTCGACATAGAGCGTCCCGGTCCCGTCGTCCATCATGAACCAGCAGCCCGAGCCGCATTCCGCATTGATCTTTCCCTGCACTGCCACGGCTGTCCCGTTATAGGCCGCGGGATTTTTGAGGATGTCCGCAATCTTTACCGCAGGAGTCTGTCCTGCCGGGTTGGCCGTACCGGATGCGGGCTGCGATGTGCAGCCTGCTGTCAGGAGAGCGCCGGTCAGGATCAGTACGGCCGGCAGGTACGCCGGCAGGTTTTTTTTCTGAGAGCAAGGGAAATACATTGCTGGTGTCCTGTTCCCAGATCACGTGGTGTGCGGGATAACCTTTTCACAATTGTGAACATACTGGTGCAGGTGCCATAAAAATACTTGCGTTTGGGGCAACAGGTAAAAAATGGATTGTGCCGGAAGGAGCGGTCGTCCTTCCGGGCATCACAGCGGATGCGTGCTGTTCTGCATGAGGAGGTACGTATGGTTTTCCGGAAGGCTCCTTGTATGCGGGACGCCTCCTCAGGATTATGGGCGAGAAGGTGCACCAGGATTCGCCCGATCTTCCAACCTGCCGCTGAATCGCCTGCTGGCAACCGGTTTGTCGGGGCGGAGCATCCCCCACCATCCCCTTGCAGAGAGCCACTACCATCGTACGGGTGATCCCCACAAGGGACATCCCGGAGTTACCGGCTTTTTCCCGCACCATGCCCATGCTCGCCGGGCACCCAGCGCCCGCCGTCCCTGGTGAGCTCCTTTTTCCAGACCGGGACGCTCTTTTTGATCTCCTCGATGACATAACGCGAAC
>JBAVWM010000056.1:0-1967 GCA_049697815.1 Methanoregula sp.
GTATGCGGCCACACGGTTAACCGGCATGGTCATTGACAATGCAATGCAGAGATCGATGATGACAGAACCGATCCGGGTATCCGGATAGAACGGTTCATCGGCGTAACAGAGTTTATGACAATTTTTACAATAAAACCGTTTTACATCGACATACAATGTTTTCTGATCATCATGGATAATCAAATGCGCGAACTGTTTCCTTTTCGTATCGTACCCGGCAAGGGAGCCGCCGCATGCAGGGCATGTTGTGTGGTCTGCAAAGGTCAGCCCCTCAACTGCAGAAATGCCGGTCTGCACGATATCGGCTAGGAGCGGGGGGATGTGGGGCGGTTTCAAGTTGCGCGCGCTCCCCTTGATCCCGCAATTTTTGAATAAACAGTGCGCAATTGATTTTTTTTGACTGTTAATGGATACATTTTACAATAAACCAGCCTGAACCTCTCTTGAACCCACCACTATTAATCACTTTCTCAGATTGTTTCATTGGGTTTAAATAGGCCCGGACAAGACCTTTCCTTGTCAGAGGTGTGAATACATGGAATTCAAGTATGTACCAACAACGTGTCCGTATTGCGGCACCGGGTGCGGCTTCAACCTTGTTGTCAAGGACAAGATGGTTGTCGGCGTCCAGCCCTGGCATCGCAACCCGGTCAATGAAGGTAAGTTATGTCCTAAGGGCAACTATGCCTGGGAGTTTATCAATTCTCCTGACAGGCTGACTAAACCGCTCATAAAGAAGGACGGCAAGTTTGAGGAAGCGAGCTGGGACGAGGCCTACAAGCTGATCGCGTCCAAGTTCAAGTCGTACAAGGGTGAAGAGATGGCATGCCTTGCTTCTGCCCGTGTCTCCAACGAGGAGAACTATCTGATGCAGAAGTTTGCCCGTGCCGTTTTAAAGACGCCTAACATCGACCACTGCGCCCGGCTCTGCCATGCGTCGACGGTCGTCGGGCTTGCCGGCGCATTCGGCTCCGGTGCAATGACCCAGTCAATTGCAGACATTGCCGAATCAAAATGCCTCCTTGTCATCGGGACCAACACGTTCGAGCAGCACCCGCTGATCGGTCGCCGCATTATGCAGGCAAAGGCGAATGGCGCAAAGATCATCTACGCTGACCCGCGGCTCACGCCGACAGGCAAGATAGCCGACCTTTTCCTGCAGTTCTACTCCGGTACCGATGTCGCGTTACTGAACTGCTTCATGCAGCTGATCCTCAAGAACGGCTGGGAGAACAAGGACTTCGTCAAGAACCGGACCAAGGACTTCGAGAAGGTCAAAGAAGTCGTGATGAAGGATACCTACAGTCCTGAGAATGTCTCTAAGGTCACTGGTATTCCCGCAAAAGATATCATCACTGCAGCAGAGTGGTTTGGCAAATCCGGCCAGTCCGCGGTCCTCTACTCGATGGGTATCACCCAGCACACGACCGGTGTCGACAACGTCAAGTCGGTTGCAAACCTCCAGATGCTGACCGGCAACCTCGGAAGACCCGGTACGGGTATCTGTGCACTGCGTGGCCAGAACAACGTGCAGGGCGCCTGCGACATGGGAGCCCTCGCAAATGTATACTCCGGGTACCAGTCAGTTCTCGTCCCCGAGATGAAGAAGAAGATGGAGGATGCTTGGGGCTGTGATATTGCCGAGGGCAAAGTCGGTCTGACGGTTACCACGCTCGTCAATACCCTTGCCGATGAGCCCGGCAAGGTCAAGTGCGTCTATATCATGGGGGAGAACCCGATGCTCTCCGACCCGGACATCCACCACGTGGAGAAAGGCCTGAAGAATACCGAATTCATGGTTGTGCAGGATATCTTCATGACCGAGACCGCCCAGTTCGCCAATGTTGTGCTCCCGGCAGCCTGCTTTGCAGAAAAGGACGGTACCCAGACCTCCACCGAACGCCGTGTCCAGAAATGGAGAAAGGCTCAGGACCCGCCCGGCGAGGCAAAGGCAGACTGGCAGATCT
>JBAVWM010000057.1:0-2353 GCA_049697815.1 Methanoregula sp.
TTCCTGAAGGTGAAAGGATGCGTACAGTGGCGATGTTTGCTGCTATGGAATGCGCGGCACTCCGTTTGCTCAATACCCGGGCAAAGGTGGCACTTGCCGGCAGTCTCGCCCACGTTATTGCCGGGGAAGTACAGGCATTGCTCCGCTGCGATATCGCAGTCTATGATGAGTGGTGCGCTTCACGGGGGCTGTCCCGGATCGCCCGCGAGGTCTTTATGGGAAAACGGGATATCCTCGGGCTCGATGTGGATCTCTAGATTTATATTGATTTATCATGTAAGATTATAAGGGATCTTTTGTGAGAGAACTACGAATTCACGGCAGAGGGGGCCAGGGGTCTGTCACTGCTGCCGAACTGATTGCAGTCGCCGCATTTGAAGGCGGCGTCTATGCCCAGGCATTCCCGGCGTTTGGTGTCGAACGCCGCGGGGCGCCGGTTCAGGCTTTTGTCCGGTTCGATGATAAAAAAATCCGGCTGCGCAGCCAGATATATGAACCGGATTACATCATCGTTCAGGACAGCACGCTGATCAAGGACGTCAATGTTTTCATGGGAGTAAAAAAGGGTGGCATCGTGATTGTGAACACGGAAAAGAAACCTGACTACCAGGTCCCGGATGGGGTGAGGCTCATCACGATCGATGCAACCTCGATAGCGCTCAAGGCGATAGGTCTGCCCATAACCAACACAAGCCTGATGGGGGCATTTGCCGCGGCCACGGGCGAGATCCAGTTTTCCGCACTGGAAAAAGCACTCAGCCATCGCTTCCCCAAGGAACTCGCTGTAAAGAATATCGAAGCAGCGCGGGTAGCGTTCAATCTTGTTAAGGGAGCAGCCTCATGACACTTGCTGTCGGCTGCCGGGCACGGCCCGGGAAATCGCGGGACAACAAGACCGGTTCCTGGCGTGTATTCAAACCGTATTTTGACCATGAGAAGTGCTCGAAATGCGGGACGTGCCAGACGCTCTGTCCCGAGGGCTGCGTCCACGAGGATGCTGAAGAATTCTTCGACCCGGACTACACGTATTGCAAGGGCTGCGGGATTTGCGCAGCCGAATGTCCCAAGGAAGCGATCGCCATGAAACAGGAGGAAAAGTAGATGATGGAGATAACCGAGGGGTCACACGCGGTGGCAGAAGCCGTCCGGCTCTGCCGGCCGCAGGTGGTCTCCGCATACCCGATCACACCCCAGACCCATATTGTTGAAGATCTGGCGGATTTTGTTGCAAACGGCAAACTCGATGCAGAATACATCACGGTGGAAAACGAGTTCTCCGCGCTTTCAGCCTGTATTGGTGCAAGTGCGGCCGGCTCACGGGCCTATTCCGCAACAACATCCCAGGGCCTTGCCCTTATGTTCGAGGTCTGCTTTAACGCTGCCGGTATGCGCCTCCCTATCATCATGTCCATCGCCAACCGTGCAATGGGCGCACCCCTCTCGATCTGGAACGACATGCAGGACTCGATCTCGCTCCGGGATGCCGGTTGGCTCCAGTTCTATGCCGAGGACAACCAGGAAGCAACCGACCTCCACTTCATTGCGTATAAAGTAGCTGAAGACCCTTCTATCCAGCTCCCAGCATTCGTCTGCTTCGACGGATTCATTCTCTCGCATACCTACGAACCGATTGATATGATCTCGCAGGAACAGGTAGACACGTTCCTCCCGAAGTTCAACCCTGCCGAGAAACTGGATGCAAAAGACCCCATCAGTTTCGGCATGTATGCAACACCGGAATACTATCTTGAGTTCCGGTACGAGATGGACCAGGCACAGAAACGGGCAAAAGACGTGATTGCAAAAGTCGGCAAAGAGTTCGGCACACTCTTCGGCAGGGACTACAGCGCCCTTGTGGAAGGCTACCAGCTTGAGGACGCGGAAACGGCGATTGTTGCCATGGGTTCGGTCTGCGGTACCGTCAAGGATGCCATCGATGAGATGCGGGCTGCCGGTAAGAAAGTCGGGCTCCTCAAGATCCGTATCTTCCGCCCCTTCCCCTCAGAGGAGATCGCAAAAGCGCTCTCGAAAGCAAAGCGGGTTGCCGTTCTCGACAAGAACATCTCTCTTGGAGCCAAAGGAGGTGCAACCGCAATCGAGGTCAGGGATGCGATGTACGGTTCAACGATACCGGTGAAAGGGTACGTCCTCGGGCTCGGGGGCAGGGATATCCGGAAGAAGGATATCAGGGAGATCGTCTCGCTCTGCGAGAAGGGGATTGGCGACCAGTTCTATGGACTCAGGAAGGAGTTGATCTGAAATGGCAGAAATAAAAAAGACCTGTGAACTGTTCGACTGCGGCCACCGTGCCTGCGGGGGCTGCGGTGCTGCGCTTGCCGCACGGCTTATTACG
>JBAVWM010000058.1:0-4871 GCA_049697815.1 Methanoregula sp.
ATAGCCAGGATTGCGAGAACAACAAAAATTTTCTTCATGCATCTTTTTTTGTTATTTCGGTATATAAGCATATTCAATTATTTGTACCTGGATCGCTGGATAAACCGTATTGTACGAGTGCGAATTGGTTTGTCCCAATCCCAAAAAAAAATGGACAATCGGAATTTTACGCCGTAATTACTTCAGATAGTGGCTTATTGGCTCCAGCGTTATCTTCTCGCGCTTGACCGCATCGATGGCAAGCGCTGCCGCCCGCGCTGCCTGAAGGGTAGTGATGTAGGGTATCTGGAAGTCCACTGCCGCACGCATGATCTGGTAGTGGTCCTCCCGTGACTTCCGGTCCTGCGGGGTATTGATGATGAGCCGAATCTCACCATGCCGCATCATGTCCAGCACATTGGGAGAGCCTTCCTGGACCTTGCGGACCAGGTGCGCTTCAATACCTGCTTCATACAGATAGTCAACCGTCCCTTCCGTGCCGTACAGCACCAGCCCGAGATCCTGAAGTTTCCGCGCAATGGGGATTACCTCCTCTTTCTGCTCCATGTTCACGGATATGAAGATATTGCCTTTGAGCGGGAGTTCATTGTCTGCCGAAATACAGGCCTTGTAAAACGCAAGCCCGAAATCATAGTCAATGCCCATCACTTCACCGGTACTCTTCATCTCGGGGCCAAGCATGGTATCGACACCCGTAAGCTTGTTGAACGGGAGCAGCACCTCTTTTACCGCCACATGCGTAATCTCGCGCTCTTTATATCCGAGATCCTTAAGTTTCCTCCCGACCATAACCTTTGCCGCAATCTTTGCAATAGGAATTCCGGTTGCCTTGGAGACGAAGGGGACGGTGCGGCTCGCCCTCGGGTTTGCTTCGAGGATATAGACGATGTTGTCCCTGACTGCCATCTGGAAATTGACGAGTCCGACTACCCCCAGCCCCAGCGCAAGTTTCCGGGAATAAACCCTGACGGTATCAATGACTTCCGGCGGGAGTGACTGGGTCGGAATGACACAGGCCGAATCTCCCGAATGGATGCCTGCCTGTTCAATATGTTCCATGATACCGCCGATCAGGACCTCCGTACCATCGCATACCGCATCGACATCGAGTTCGATCGCGTTCTGGAGATAGGAATCGATCAGCACCGGGTGGTTCCTGCTGACGCGGACGGCCTCTTTCATATAGGTCTCGAGTTCGCGCTCGTCATGGACGATCTCCATGGCACGCCCCCCGAGTACATAGGACGGTCGCACGAGCACCGGGTAACCGATCTGTTCGGCCTTCGCCTTTGCCTCGGATTCTGAATATGCCGAACTGTTTGCCGGGCAGGGGATGTTGAGTTTTGTCAGGAGCGTACTGAACCGGTCGCGATCCTCCGCGATATCCATGGCATCGGGGCTTGTCCCAAGGATACGGGTGGAAAGACCGATCCGCGTGATCTCATCCTCGATAGGAACTGCAAGGTTTACGGCATTCTGCCCCCCGAACTGGACCATGACGCCGTAATACCGGTCCTTTTTCAGGATATTCATGACATCCTCAAGCTGCATGGGCTCGAAGAAGAGGCGGTCGGAGGTATCGAAGTCCGTGGAAACGGTCTCCGGGTTATTGTTGACGATATGAACTTCCACCCCTTCCTCCTCCCGAAGGGCCTGCACGGCATGAACGGTACAGTAATCGAATTCGATGCCCTGTCCGATCCGGATCGGCCCGGATCCCAGGATGAGCACCTTTTTTGTATCCGTCGGTACGATCTCACAGTCAGGCTCATACGTGGAGTAGAAATACGGGGTGTTTGCCGGGAACTCGGCGGCACAGGTATCGACCATCTTGTAGGAAGGGGCTTTGACAACGGATTCAATTTCCGGGATGGGTTTTCCGGTGATCTGGGCGATCTCCGTATTGGAGAAACCATATCTTTTCGCCCGGATGATATCCTCCGTGGTGCATTCCACCGTGGCGAGACGTTTCTCCAGATCTACGATATTTTTGATCTTCTCCAGAAAGAACGGGGCGATTGAGGTGAGCTGGACGATCTCGTCTATGGAAAATCCCTGGCGCAACGCATCGAAGAGGCAGTGGAACCGTTCATCTGTCGGCCTTGATAAGATCATGCGGATCTCGCTTGGGCTTGTGTGGGACCGGACATCGGTATCAAGCGACCGCTTTGCCTTCATGAATGCCTCCTCGAGCGTACGGCCGATTGCCATAACTTCTCCGGTGCTCTTCATGGATGTCGAGAGCGTCCTGTCAGCTCCCTTGAACTTGTCAAAAGGCCACCGGGGGATCTTGACGACAATGTAGTCAATCATGGGTTCGAACGAAGCCGGTGTACATCCGGTGACCGTATTGGTGATCTCGTCGAGGCGAAGCCCGATGGCGATCTTTGCCGCAACCCGGGCAATGGGATATCCCGTTGCCTTGGATGCGAGTGCCGACGAGCGGGACACCCGGGGGTTGACCTCAATGACCCGGTAGTCCCCGTCTCGGAAGGCAAACTGGACATTGCAGCCGCCCCGCACGTCCAGTGCCCGGATGATATGGATGGCCGCGCTGCGCATCATCTGGAACTCGTCGTCCCGCAGGGTGAGGATCGGTGCGACGACAACACTTTCACCGGTGTGGATCCCCATCGGGTCCACGTTCTCCATACCGCAGACAATGATACACGTATCAGCCGAGTCGCGCATGACCTCGAACTCGATCTCTTTCCACCCAAGGACGCTCTCTTCGATCAGGACCTGGTGGATACGGGACCGGGAAAGGCCAAGTTCGATGATCCGGGTCAGTTCCTCACGGGTTTTCCCGATCCCGCCCCCTGCACCGCCAAGAGTGTACGCCGGGCGTACTACCGCCGGCAGGCCTATCTCCCGGATCGCGTTGTCAACCTGACTGAGGGAATTGATGACAATGCTTTTTGGCACGGGCTCCCCGATATCCATCATCAGGTCACGGAATTTTTCCCGGTCCTCTCCCCGGTAGATCGCTTCAAGCGGTGTCCCGAGGATCTCGATGCCCTTGAGTGCGCCCATCTCTGCCAGTTCCGCGGTCAGGTTCAGGCCGGTCTGTCCCCCCATCCCCGACATGATGCCGTCCGGCTTCTCCTTCTCGATGATCTTGGCAATGACATCAGCCCTGAGGGGTTCGATGTAAATCTCGTCTGCCATCTCCGGGTCCGTCATGATCGTGGCCGGGTTGGAGTTGACCAGCACCACGTTCAGCCCTTCTTCCCTGAGTGCCCGGCATGCCTGGGAACCGGAGAAATCGAACTCGGCGGCCTGCCCGATCTGGATCGGCCCCGACCCGATCAGAAGAACCTTTTTGATGTCGGTCCGCTTGGGCATGATGCTTCAGAGCCCCCTGAACATGGCATCGAAAAAGTGTGCTTCCGTATCGCGTGGTCCCCCATGCGCCTCGGGATGGAACTGTACTGTGGTCAGCCGGAGGTCGGCGTTCTCGAATCCTTCGACCGTGCCATCGTTCACGTTGGTATAAATGACATCCGATCCTTCCGGCAGGGAGTCCGGATCCACGGCGAAACCGTGGTTCTGGGTCGTGATGAATATCCTGCCGTCCCTGTACCGCACCGGCTGGTTTGCCCCGCGGTGCCCGAACCTGAGCTTATAGGTATCCCCGCCCAGCGCGAGCGCCGATACCTGGTTCCCCATGCAGATCCCGAAGATCGGGAGTTCCCCGAGCAGTTCCCTGACACAGGCAATTGCATGCGTTGCCTGTTTGGGATCGCCCGGCCCGTTGCTGATGAACAGGGCGTCAGGCCGGCAGGCACGCACCTGGTCCGCGGTCGCATTGTAGGGAAAAATGTAAAGGTCCCCGTTGCGCTTTGACAGGCTGGTAATCATGTTCTTTTTTATCCCGAGATCGATGACTGCGATCCGTTTTCCGCTGCCATGGATATGGTACGGATTCCTGCAGGAGACTTCGGGGATGGGAACAATATCGCAGATCGTGGGGGTCTTCCGGGCGAGTTTTACTGCGTATTCCCCGTCATCGCTCCCCAGAACCATGGCGGCACGCATTGTCCCGTGGACACGGGTGCGGATGGTAAGCGCCCTCGTGTCAACACCGGTCATCCCGAGCAGGCGGTTCTCTTCAAAAAAGGATCTGATAGAAGGCAGGGCGGCGGGCTTCTCGCAGATTTCCTTGGTGATCGCGCCGAGGGCACAGATGCGGGGGTTCTGGAAGTTCTGCTGGTCAACACCATAATTGCCGATGAGCGGGAACGTGAACATCAGGATCTGGCCGAAATAACTGGGATCCGTCAGGGACTCCATGTACCCGGTCATCTGTGTATTGAACACGAGTTCGCCGGAACTTTCGCCCTCCACGCCGAAACCCTCACCCACGACAACATGCCCGTCCTCAAGACCCAGAACCGCCTTCATGATTTCCATATGTAATGTGCCTGAATGGTTATTAACGATAGTGCAGGGACCAGTCACCGGGCCGTTTTCATCCCTGAAAACCTGTCAGGGGCCCAGGCCAACTGCAAATGTGCCCGCCCTGAACTCCATGGGCCGAAATCATCGTGCGTGTGCCGGCACGGATATACATAAATCCGTTCACGGTCGATATTCAGGTGTCAGTCAGTTCAATTGACGGTGAATTCCATGGGAACCCAGGGAAGAAAAATTGTTGATACCGATGTAGGAGATCTTGTAAAACTCCTCAACAGGGCGTATTCTGATGAATGGCTTGCATACTACCAGTACTGGATCGGTTCAAAAGTTGTCAGGGGGCCAAACAAAGAGGCGGTTATTGCTGAACTCACGTTACATGCAACAGAAGAACTGGGGCATGCCGTCCTTCTGACAACACGAATTATCCAGCTTGGCGGGACGCCAATAACAAA
>JBAVWM010000059.1:0-9387 GCA_049697815.1 Methanoregula sp.
AAAGGGAAGATCATTTCGATCGTTGACAAACTCATTTTCGAGAGGTACCTTCGGTATGCCGGGGCAGATTACGTTCTTTCTCCCAAACATACCACCGGAAAAATACTGGCACGCAACGCGGTTCTCAATCCGAGCAGCGATGAAGAACAGGATATCCCGGGACTTGACAGAATAAAAATAAATGTGAACCATACGGCGGGACAGGAGCTCAGGCTGATCAATATCCCCGTTGTCTTCGGGTGCAGCGCCGCTTTCAAATCCCTTGGAGATCTCGACCTCTATGGGCGGTTCGGCATTACCGTCCCCTTCCTCTGGAAAGCCGGGCAATTCATCCAGGCTCCCGCTCAGGATATTGTCATCGATACCACAACATCGCTGTTCCTTTTTGGCAGAGCTGAATCCATCGTTGCCGCAATACGGGAGGTGTTCAGTAGCGATGGCTGTACAGATGCTCTTGCCGTGATCGCAGGTTTCGGAGATGTTGGTGCAGGTGCATACCAGGAACTCCGTGCATCCGGCATTTCCTGCATCGTCGTCGATTCGAAACTGCAGGGCATGGAACAGATAATCGGGAATGCTGAAGATGAGGAGGTACTCAAAAAAGCACATATCGAAAAGGCGCGGTTCTGTATCGTTGCACTGAACGATGACGATGGCAACATTTTCACCACACTCATGGCCCGTAACCTCAACCCGTTTATCCGCATCCTTTCCCGCGCCAATGAGCCGGCTTCTGTAAAAAAACTCTACCGGGCAGGTGCAGACTATGTTGCGCTCCTTCCCATGATCGGGGGGCAGACCATTGCCCGGATCGTACTAGAAGGGCAGGTGACTATCCTCCTTGACCTGCCGGATGGCGACATTGTCGTGATGATGCGGGTGGGAAAAAACCGGCCTGGATCGGTCGGGGGTTATTGCCGGAAGATCGGTGTCCGCATTATCGGAATCGAGAGCACCGGCCGGTCTATCGTCGCACCCTGCCCGGATGAAATGCTCCGAACCGGGGACGAGGTCATCGCGGTAGGAGATACCGAACAGTTGAAAAAGTTCATTCATCAACTCTAAGACTATGCAGTGTGTTGCCGGAGATCTCGGGTGCTGGATGGGGCAGGTGGAGCAGATGATCCGGTACGCCTACTGGAACAGCGGGTGCACCGGGATTGTCATCGGCGTGAGCGGGGGCGTGGACTCGGCAGTGGCAGCCGCGTTCTGCTGCCGGGCGGTCGGGCCGGACAAGGTGCTCGGCCTCTCCCTCCCCTCCGCGGTAAGCAACCGGCAGGACTGCGAGGATGCAGCTGCACTCTGTACCGCTCTCGGCATGGATCATCGTATCATCAGCATCGAGCCGATGCTCGCCGGGTTCCGCCAGCTCCCCGGCTTCACGGCATCCCCGTACCTGCTGGGTAACCTGATGGCACGCATACGGATGGTGGTCCTGTATTACCACGCCAACCGGGACCACCGGCTTGTCTGCGGTACCTCGAACCGGAGCGAGTACATGCTGGGCTACTGCACCAAGTACGGGGATAATGCTGCGGACATCCAGCCGATCCTCCACCTTTATAAATCTGACGTGTACGTCATGGCAAAGGAACTCGGGATCCCGGAGCCGATAATAAAAAAAATACCCTCCGCCGGCTTATGGGTGGGCCAGAGTGACGAGAAGGAACTCGGGCTTTCGTACGACCAGATCGATACTGCGCTCCGGGCGCTGGAAGACCGGAACTGGGTGCCAAAGAACACGACTGAGGAGAAGGTACTTGCCATGGTGAAGCAGAGCGGACACAAGCGGATGGGCGCGCCTAACCTTTTAGCAGTGCCTCAAAAACCGGACGGTACTGCTCCGGGAAATTGAGAAACATAAGGGCTTCCCCGTTCCCGACGAGATCATAGAGAGGCCCCTTGCAGATCCGCTGGGTTCCCCGCTGGCAGCTTGCCCCCAACCTGCGGATCAGGGGGGCATTTTCATAGGACGGGTTCCTGACAAGGCTGCCGTCCGACAACTCGTACCAGGCAGCGCCGTGCCGTGCCTCGTACTCCCCGTACTCGCTCTCGAACGCGGTAGAGACGATATTGGCCATGGTGAGGGTCTGGTCATGCGACGGGTTGATCGTGATATGCCCGTAATCCGGCGGGATGAGAACAAGATCGCCGGCGTCAGCCGCGATCAGCACAACATCGTCGAGCGTGCAGGACTGAAGCAGGTAATGCGCCGTACCTTCAAGAACCTCGTAGATTTCCGGAAAACCCACACCGGCTGCATTCTTCGGGTGGTAATGCCCCTTGGTCTTGACCCATTCGCCGCAGAGGTCCCGGGGCGGGATCACCGTGAGGTCGTAGCGGAGCAAGTGTTCGTGCAGCCACTGCCAGTCCAAATCGGACCTCGCCAGGTCACGGTACATAAAATAGAGGGGATCGCTGCACCGGCACTGCGGATTGAACAGGACGGGGCGCATCTCTTCCACCATCCTTTTCGCAGGCTGTGGAAGCTCCCCTTCCCACCCGAACATCCATTCTTCTTTCGCATTACAAGTAAATAATACCCGGCGCCGATGATGATAACTGCGAGAAGGATTACCGGCAGAAATACACTCATTCCGGTCAGCTAAGACAAGGGGACGATACTGATATCAACCCTGAAAGTATCCGAAACCTGGTTGGAGTCCGGCACATTCCGATACCTGACCTCAGTATCAAGCGTTTAATCCTGTACTCGGGCCTTACGATCCGTGAAAAGTGCGGCGTCCCGCGCGCACTGATTGATCCGATCATCGGCAGGAGAAGCGATATCATATCAGGGAGAACGGGCGTAATAAACGCTTGGAAGATCCTAGTGATTGCCAGATCCGGCACAACGGACAGTGTTGGCATTATTCTCCTTGTCCGACAATTTTATCGCTTCTTTTGATGATATACCCCCTCATTATCAACGGGATAAAAAAAAAGCAGGTGAGCATACAGGCCGGATCAAAAGGAGCGGATCTCTTCCATAAGGGTGATATCCATAAGGCCTTTCATAGCCTGTGTCTGCACCCAGCGCCCGCTCTCACGGATTGCCGCCATCGGGTTGGTGCCGCCGACTGCAGCGATCGCTACATACTGCGGGCTTACCGGGACACCGAGGAGGGGCAGATTCGGCATCCCGACCTCAAGGATGCTGGAATAGCTGCTGCTTGAGAGTTCGTCAAGCACAATACCGACAAGCGGTTCGGCCTCCATGTGGAACTCGCGGATATTGGCAAGAATATTCCCGCTGCCCGTCCGCATCACATCGGTGACAGAAGTGATCTTCTGGGAGAGGAACACCTGCAGCGGATCGATAGTCGTATGCTCGTAGAGGATGATGTGGGTGAAACGGATAGGCGTGCGGTTCTCGATCTCGACAATACCGCCACCGATCGGGTTGACCGGGATCCCGCGACGGATCAGGAGACCGTCGAAGGTGATGCTGCACATCGTGCAGATCCCGGTGCATCCCTTCGGGATGCGATATTCTGCCACGGACTTTCCAGAAGAGAAGAATTTGACGAGACCACTGACACTGACACCGGTTTTATAGGCAGCCTTGAGAATACTGATGGCAAAATCAAGGTCCTCGTTTTTTATCAGGGACAGGTTGTAGACAATGTTCCCTTCTCCCGCAACCGGATCGAAGGTGACCTGCATTGCATAATCTTCGATATTGTTGTTGACAAACTTGAGCGGAAGGGTCATGCTACTAATCTTCTGACAGTACAATAGAAAAATTGTTCTATAAGCGTAAGGAAATTTATATATGATGGAACCTGATATGCGGGAAAAGGCCAAGAGTGCGATGCGTCTCATTCTTGAAGCAGCACGGTTCGATGTGGAGGAAGTAGATGATCCACTTGACCTTTCAGCAGTCCGTGAAGGGGTCTGCCTTCTTGTGCTCTGTTCAAACGATAAGGACCTGATCAGCCAGTTCGACAAGACGAACTACAGCCTCATGATCGATGATCACGAGATGAACTGCAAGAAGCTTCTTTTCTCGATCAACAAGGACATCTCTACCGAGAACTGCATCCAGTGGGGTGTCGACGAGTTTGTCCGGTATACCGGTGAAGCGGTCCTCGCAGATATCCTCAACCGCGAACTCGCGCTCGACCTTACGCAGTCAAAAGGCAGGAGGCCGACAGTCGCATCCTCTGCCGTACCGGCTGCAGCTTCACCGGAACCCTCCGGTATCTCTATCCCCCATTTCCCGGTAAAACTGACAGAACAGGCAGCGATCCGGGCTGCCGGCGTGCAGGGAACGGCAAAGCTCCGTTTCATACCCTACTACCTGTTCCATTACACGAGCACGGGTGAGCAGGTGTACAAGGACCGCCGTATCCCGTTCGATGCCGAAGGCTGGAGCGCCCTGAACGCCATTAACGGGATCAAGGTCGACCTTGACGGCAAACAGGTCGAGGAAACGGACATCCCCGGGGGTGCGGAAGTCTGCAACCCACATATCAGGAAAGATGAGGCATCCGAGCGGATGATTAATGAGCTCATCGATCACCTGACCCAGAAAGTCCGCATCAAGCAGGAGAAGGGTGATGCAATCTTCTACGAGGAGAAGATCCTCAAGCCTGACAAGAAAAACATCACCGTGGACACCCAACAGGTCTACATCCCGGTCTGGCAGATCCGTGGCAAGAAGATTGTCGAAGTGAATGCGTTCACGGGCGAGCTGCTCTCGGAGCCGATGGATGAGGGCGTTGAAGTCTTCTGAGACCCGCCCCTCCCTGCTCTTTTCCGGCGGCACCGTACGGTCTAGCCCCGGAGTATTTTCTCATCATTCCGCCTGTGTCTTCCGGGACGCCCCGGCACTGCTCCTGCCGCTGTCACGGGTCCGGTCATGATCGTCATTCTTGGCGGGGGTCCGGCAGGAAGGCTTGCATCGATCCGGCTTGCATCGGCAGGAAAGCAGGTCACTCTCATAGAGCGCGGGGGCATCGGGGGTCAGTGTCTTCACTCGGGCTGCATGCCGGTCTGCGCCCTGAACGATGTCGCGCGTCTCATCCATTCGGCACAGGAACTTCGTAACCTTGGGGTCATCGATACCGTTCCTGCCCCGGACTTTCCGGTGCTCATTAAAAGGATGGGGGAGATCCAGCAGAAGATCGCCTCCATCCTTGACGAGGAGACGCGGTCTGCCGGCGTAGATATTATCTACGGCAGGACCGGCAGGCTATCCGGGGGAAAAGCATATGCCGGTGACGAGCAGCTGAAGGCCGATGCCATCATCGCTTCCACCGGCTCCCGGCCGTATATCCCGGCAATCCCCGGTATCGATCTCCCCGGTATCTTCACGTTAAAAACCCTAACCGGTTTGAGAAAGCCCCCGGCAGAAATGGTCATCATCGGGGGAAGCGTGATGGCCGCGGAGTTTGCCTATATCTTTTCCACCTTCGGGTTTGACGTCACCATTCTCTCCCGCAGTACGTTTCTGAAGGATATAGATAAGCACCTCAGGGCGCTCGCGGTCAAGGAACTGGAGGGCGTTACAATCCGGGAGAATACGCCGGTGGTTTCAATTGGCGGCAAAGACCAGGTTGAATCGGTCATCACCCCTCGCGGGGAACTGGAAGCCGATGCAGTCTTCCTTGCAGCAGGCCTCCGGCCCAATGCGGAGATGCTGGAAGGAGTGACAAAAGGGCCCCTCGGCGAAGTTGTTGTCGATAACCGCATGCGGACGAGCGTTGCTGACGTGTATGCCTGCGGCGATGTTGTCGGTCCACCCTACCTTACACCGGTTGCCCGGCACCAGGGAATTGTTGCTGCTGACAACATCCTCGGGATCGCACGGACCATGGATTATAAAAATATCCCGCGGTCCATCAACCTCACCCACGAACTGGCATACTGTATCAACGAGACCGACGGTATGGGGTCGCTTGCCGTCCCGGGACCGGCCGGCCCTGGCTCGTTCTGGTCGGTGGCGACGGGAGAGACCGGCCTTGCCAAGGTGATCTTCGATCCGGAAACCGGTGAACTTTGCGGGATCTGTGCCGCGGGGCCGGGCGGGGGGCTCATTGCCGGGTATATGGCGTTTCTCATGAAGAAGCACTTCTCCGTGCATGACTTCGAAGAGTTCATTGAGGTCCACCCCTCGACGGATGGTGTGTACGGGCTGGCGAAGTATGCATCTTCGGTACTGAAGAAACGCAAATAACCAGCCTCCCGATCCTCCCTGCTCTTTTTCCGTCGCTGGCCATGAAGGTATTATTACATCCGGAATCGCATTCATATGATACATATCAACCCAGTCCCCGGGTGTTTTTACGAATGAGCAGTCCCACCGAAAATACAACATTCGACCAGACACGGCTCGATAAGATCCGTGCACTCCGGGAAGAAGGACATATCATCTTCCCGACATCGTTCGACCGCCAGCACACCGTTGCCGAGATCAAGGCGAAGTACGCGGAGATCGCCCACGACAAGAGTGCCGAGCCCGTGACCACGGCCGGCAGGATCTATATCGTCCGCAACCACGGCAAGACCCTGTTTGCCGACCTCGGGGACGAGACCGGCAAGATCCAGCTCTATATCCGGAAGAACGATATCGGTGAGGTCCAGTTCAATTTCTTCAACCAGTTCATCGAGCGGGGGGATATCATCGGGGTGACCGGCCACGTGTTCCGGACAAAACTGGGCGAGATCACCATCTGGGTGGATACCTTCACCCTTCTCTGCAAGGCCGTCTGTTCCCTGCCGGAGAAGTTCCACGGGCTCACCGACATCGAGAAGCGCTACCGCCAGCGGTACGTGGACCTGATCGTGAACGAGGAGAGCCGTCAGACCTTCCGGAACCGGAGCCGGATCGTCTCTCTCATCCGCAGGTATCTCGACGACCACGGGTATCTTGAGTTTGAGACCCCCATTCTCCAGCCGATATACGGCGGTGCCAACGCCCGGCCGTTCACCTCGTACCATAACTTTCTCGACCAGAACCTCTTCCTCCGGATCGCCCCCGAGCTGTACCTGAAACGTCTCATCGTCGGGGGATTCGAGAAAGTCTTCGAGATCGCCCGCAACTTCCGGAACGAGGCGGTGGACGCCGACCACAATCCGGAGTTCTCGATGGTGGAGATCTACTGGGCGTACCGCGACTTCAAGGACATGATGGCCCTGACCGAGGATATCGTCTCATCCATCATTTTAGAGCTCCATGGCAAGTACGAGATCCCGTACGGCGAGATCACGCTCGACTTCAAACCGCCCTGGAAGAAACTCTCGATGGCAGATGCGGTCTGGGAAATTGCCGGTATCGACGTTTTCACCCATTCTGTCGAGGAACTCCGCACGCTCGCGCACAAGCACCAGCTCGAGGAGCCAGACAAGCCGCAGAGCCAGCGGGAGTTCCTCATCGCCTTCTTCGAAGGCCTTGTTGAGGAGAAACTCATCCAGCCGACTTTCATCTATGACTACCCGGTCGAGAACTCGCCGCTCGCCAAGCGCCACCGCTCAAAGGAGGGCTTCACCGAGAGGTTCGAGCTCTTCATTGCCGGCATGGAAGTAGGCAACGGTTTCTCGGAACTGAACGACCCGGTCGACCAGAAGGAGCGGTTCGAGGCACAGGACGAAAAGCGCCGGCTCGGGGATGTGGAAGCCCAGATGATCGATTACGATTTCATCAACGCCATCGGGTACGGCATGCCTCCGACCGGGGGTGTCGGCATCGGCATCGACCGGCTCGTGATGCTGCTGACCAATAAAGACTCGATCAAGGAAGTAATCCTCTTTCCCTCGATGAAGAAACTGAAAGAGGGCGATGAGGGCGACGCTTCCGGGGCCCCCATGGAACCTGCAGCGGATAAGGAATAGTCCTTTTTTCTCCTGGTTATTGTCAGAGTCCGCAACAGCCGGAGATATTCATATCCCGGGCTCCGATAATGCATTCCTGCATATTCATCCCGGTATATTGCCAGGGCCAATACCTATATAGGGAGGTTCGCGTGACATTTATCGTACAATCACGGAGGGATACAGATGCCAAATCCAAAAGACGGTAAACTGGAACTCCTGACCGACAAGAACAGCGCACTGGTTCTCGTGGACTACCAGCACGCAATGTTTGCCGGCGTTGCATCCGGTGATAAAACGATCATACGCAATGCAGCCTACTGCGCTGCCAAGGCTGCCGCCATCCTCGGTGTGCCGGTCGTGCTCTCTACCATCAATCCGCAGAGCAACGGGGATTTCCTGGCAGAAGTCACAAACCTGTTCCCGGGCCAGCAGGTGTATGCCCGGGCGGTACCCGGTTTCGATGCATTCGAGGATGAAACGGCGTATAGCGCGTTCAAGAAGATCGGCCGGAAGAAGGTGGTGATCTCCGGGCTCTGGACCAGCATGTGCTTCTGCTATACCGCCCTGCATGCCCTGAAGGATGGATACGAGGTGTACGGGCTGATGGATGCGGCAGGCGATTCAACGCCTGATGCCCACCAGTACGGGATTGAGCGGATGCTGCAGGCCGGGGTGATCCCCATCACGGTAGAATCACTCGTTTCAGAATGGATGCATGCATGGACCAATCCGAAGGCCGGGGAACTGGTAAAGGAAGTTTACTCCCGGTACGGGTACATGATTGGTATGGGGAGATCCTGATTCCAGAGTCCATGATGGAACATGAATGATGAGCTGACAGATAAAAAAGAGGAGTGTGAATAATGTCAACAGTAGAGGAAAATATGCGTCTCATGCAGACGCTGGACGATGCCTGGAACGCACAGGACTGGGTAACGTTTGAGAAACGCCATGCAAAGGATGTAGATGTCTTCTGGCCGGGACAGGAAAAACCGACCCATAGCCGCCCGTCCCACAAGGAAGAGGCGATCGCCTTCTTCAAAATATTCCCTGATAACAAGGTCGGGAACCGGCCCTACAGGGTGCTGTTCGGTCAGGGGGACTGGACGTGCTCGGTCGCCGACTTCACGGGAACATTCAAGGGGCCGATGACCACTCCCGATGGCAAGGTGATACAACCGAACGGAAAGAAATTCAAGGTAGAGTTCTGCACGGTGGCTCACTGGAAGAACGGGGAGATCGTGGAGGAGAAACTCTTCTATGACAAGATCTCCCTGATGCAGCAGATCGGCCTGATGTGAGAGCCGGGGAGCCTCTATCACGGAGACGGTTTCGAAAGGAGGAGGAGGGTGGGGGGTTTTAATAATCGCCTCCGCGCCCCACCCGTTTTCATGCAAATATTGTGCGACCATGAAAAGACGGCGAGCACGCCTGACAGAGAAAAAAAATCATCCGACAATTGTTACGAACCGGGATTCATGGTGTATTGAGCTATGAGTTTTGCAGAAGTTACAAAGGTAAGCGAGATTCCTGCCGGATCCATGAAACATATTGAAGCCGGCGGAAAAG
>JBAVWM010000060.1:0-1634 GCA_049697815.1 Methanoregula sp.
GATGCGAGGGCGGTGCAGATAATCCCCTTACCCATTCTGCATAACCTTGATAAGTTCCTATCACCATCAGTAATCAGGATGCATATCCCAACACCCGGGGAACTCCGCACGCGACGCGAAACGCTGGGGCTGAAGCAGACGGAGCTTGCCAGACGGGCAGGCATCAGCCAGTCGATGGTGGCCCGCATCGAGGCGGGGAATGTCGATCCCCGCGTCAGCACCCTGAACAAGATTATTGTTGTGCTGAACAGTGCAGAGCCCAAGAAGATCCGTGCCGCCCAGATCATGCACACGCCCGTCCTTTCCGTGCAACCGCAGGATGCCATCAGCCGGGCGGTGGATATCTTCGAGAAGAACAATATCTCCCAGCTCCCGGTGATTGAGCGCGGTACCCCGGTAGGCTGCATATCCGAGGCGGTGATCGTGAAGGCCATCGAACAGCAGCGCCTGCACAAGACCCACCTGTTCACGGTCAGGGACTTTATGGAGTCCGGGTTTCCCATGGTACCGCCGGACATGGATGTGCAGACGGTGATCAATATCCTCCAGGAGAACCATGCGGTGCTGGTGGTGGAAGGAAAGACGGCACGTGGCGTGATCACCAAGCACGACCTCATCTCCCTTATCCTGTAACCTTATCCTGTAATCCGGTTTCCCGCACCCTGGCCGTATTTTATCGAATTGGGACTGGTATCGTATTGTTTATGGCCAGCACCGGTATCTGCACGCTGTCCTGAAAAGCAGATGGAGAAAAAAGGATAGCGTCAAAGTTTTGAGACCAGGTCACGGAGCACGAGACCCGGGTCTTTTGCTTTGACCACGCTCGAGGCAAGGAGCACGCCGTCCGTCCCGAGATCAATGGCGATCTTCACGCATTCCCCCGACTGGATGCCGGCCCCGGTCAGGACCCTGACGTTCGGGTTCACCGCGTGGACCGTGGCAACCGACCTCTTTATGATCTCCGGGTTTGCCTTGGATACCGACACACCGCTTCCGATCAGTTCCGGGGGTTCGATGGCAACATATTCCGGCGCGAGCGCTGCAGCTGCTGCGCTGGCCGCCTCGTTGTTCGTGCAGACCACCGCAGCGATTTTCTGGGCCTGCAGCGCCCGTATTGAGGCCTCGATATCCGCAAGGGTCAGGCGCCGTTCCGAGTGGTTCACGAGCGATCCGGCAGCGCCTGCCACTTTTATCGCATCGGCAGTGACATGGCCGGTGTGGGCGCCGGGTTCGACACCGTCCACGTGCTGGGCATAAACCGGTATCGCGAAGTGATGGGCAATCGGGTGGAGGTCGATGTAGGTAGGGGCGATCCCGATGGTTACACCGCTCTCCCTTGATACGAGTTCTGCTGCCTGTGCGATCATATGGGCACGGCTGCCCGTCCCTTCTTTGTAGCTCTTCAGGTTGACAAGGATCAGTGGTGAAGGCATAGTATCCGCTCCATGAACGTGGGGGTAGGTCCCTACTACTCCATGAGGGTTTGATTGTCATCAATATTTGTACCAATCCACCCACCATGAAAAAACCAGGAGAGCCGAAACTTCACCGTTATTCTTTCAGGCCCCGGAGGAAGTGCCCCGCGGTAATTCCCCCATACGCAAGGGCCTTTATCCGGTCTTTCCGGGATCCGG
>JBAVWM010000061.1:0-9165 GCA_049697815.1 Methanoregula sp.
ATCTAAGATTGGGAGGGGGGTAGGTGGTAACCCCCCACCGTTTGTCTTTCAAATAGGATTCGACCTCCGGTTTTTTTAAAAAGGAAAAGGACCCTGCGATCCGGACTCAGGAAAATCAGCGTTTGCCGGTTTTGGGAAACAGGGCCGCCTGCGCAAACGCACAATACTCCGGGACAACCTCAAATCCGAGGAAATGCCGTCCCTCCTGCTGTGCAACCACGGCAACCGTCCCGGATCCAAGGAAGGGATCGAGCACAAGGTCGCCGGGATTGCTTGAATAGCAGAGGATCTTTTTCACCAGTTCCGACGGCAGTTTGGTCGGCGTCTTCTTCCTGCCCTTCCAGTACTCGCGGTTGATCACCCAGACATCTTCCGGGTAATGGTCGATCTTGTTGAAGGTATACCGTTTCGGATCCTTGACAACGAACAGGATATGGTAATGACTGGTGACGTATTTTTTCTTCGTGAACACCCCGAACTGGTACTTCCAGATGAGGTGGTTGATGGTGGTGAGTCCCGCTGCATCGATCCCCTCGAGAATATCCCGGAGCCGGTTCCAGCCTGAGAAAATGTACATGCTGCCGGTCGGGGCGAGGACCCGTTCCGCTTGAGTAATCCACCGCTTGGTAAATCTCCCATACTCTTCCTTCGGGATATCATGGTATCCCTCAATGACGTTGCTGCCGGTCCGGTTATAATTCAGCCGCTGGGCCTTGAAATCTATGGCAAAGGGCGGATCCGTTACAATGAGATCGACTGCCCCGCCAGGTACCTGCGGCAGGAGGCTCAGCGCGTCCCCTTCGTACAGGGCATCCTCGTGAAATGGCCCGAGGCACCGCTCCATCAGAATGTACCGCCAGCTTTCCTGCCGGTCTCGAATGCCTTTACATTGATCTCTATGGTCTTCTTCGGGACGAGACACTTCACAGCTTCGAGCATGGACTCCGGCTTCAGGGGCATGACGCTGCTCGCCGCGCCAAGCATCACCACATTCTGGGAGAGCGGGCTCCCCGCTTCAACCGCCAGTGAATCGGCATCAAGGAGACAGAGCGCGTGTTTTTTCAGCGCAGCGATGATATCCTCCTCTGTCGGGGGCGTAAGTTTCTGCGTGTACACCGATGTCGGGAGTACGAGATGATTGTTCACCACCATCTTTCCGCCCTGCTTCAGGTAGTGCGAGTAGCGGAGTGCTTCGAGAAGGTCAAAAGATATGATCAGGTCAGCCTGTCCGGGCGTGATGAGGGGCCCAAACTCACCGCCAATCCGTATATGACTTTCGACTGACCCCCCGCGCTGGGCCATACCGTGCGTCTCCGCACCCATGATATGCCGGTTCTCGATCAGGCAGGCTTCGCCAAGGATGTTGGAGGCAAGAATGGTCCCCTGCCCACCAATCCCGACGATCAGGATATCGAAACTGCCGCTCATTTCTTCCCCTCCCGGCCAATCGCCCCGACAGGACAGAGCTGCGCACAGACGGAACAACCGCTGCAGAGATCATTGATGCGTGCCTTCTCATCAGAGAACTCGATCGCGGGACAGCCGAACCGGACACAGGTCCCGCACCCGGTACATGCCTCGGTATTCACCATGTACCTGCCCCGTTTTACTCCTGCACGGCGTGCCGATATGACACACATCTGCCGGGCAATAACGACCCTGACCCCTGTGCGTTTCTTTGCCTCCTGCAGCACGTTCACCGTCCCGGTGATATCGTAGGGATCAACGGTCTCGACAAAGGTAACGCCGCAGGCCCTGCAGATCGCATCCAGGGAGACTGCAGGGGTCTCCACACCACAGGCCGTTGCACCGGTATTCGGGTTCGGCTGGTGGCCGGTCATCGCCGTGATCCGGTTGTCAAGGATGACAACCGTCATGTTCGCCCCGTTGTAGACCGCGTTCATCAGGCCCTGGATACCCGTGTGGAGAAACGTAGAGTCCCCGATCGTGCAGACCACGTCTCGGGGCTCACCGGAGTGCGCGATACCGCTTGCAACCGTGATCGAAGCCCCCATGCAGATGCAGGTGTCAACAACCCCGAGCTGGAGCCCGAGAGTGTAGCACCCGATATCGCTTGGGTAAATTGCATCCTTGAAGACCTTTTTTATCGCATAGTACGTCCCACGGTGCAGGCAGCCGGCACACAGGATGGGAGGCCGGAGGGGAAGTTCTGGTACAGGAACCACCTGCGGGAACGGGTTCTTCTGCAGGAACCCGGTCTTCTCCATGATAGCGGCAACCGCTGCCGGGGACAGCTCCCCTTCATAGGGGGCATACCCGTTCTTCTTGCCAAAGACCGGGACGCATCCCGCCACCTGCCGGACGGACTCCTCGACTTCCGGTGCAAGCTCCTCGATGACAAGAATTTTTTCATGTTTTCTCACGAAATCGCCCATCCACTCTTCATCGATGGGGTAGGCACCTATTTTCATGAATGAAACACCGGGGGGGAGCAGCTCCTGCACGTACGCTGCCGCGATCCCGCTTGCAATGATGGCAGTCCTCCCGCGGATCTCGAACCGGTTATACCCTTTCTCGACCAGCCGCTTCCGGATTGCAGGCTGTTTCTCGTTGAGTTTTTTATGGAGAATTCTGGTATGGGCCGGTATCACGACGTACTGCCGCGGATCCTTGTGGAACTCTCCCTTTCTCGTGCTCGTACCTGCCGGTCCCAGTTCCACGTCCCCTTTCGAGTGGCAGATACGGGTGGTCGGGCGGAAGATGACCGGCAGGCCCAACTCTTCGGATAACTGAAACGCATCGCGGATCATATCGTGCGCTTCCTGCACGCTTGCCGGGTCGAGACAAGGTACCCTGGCGAAATGGGCATAGCACCGGGTGTCCTGTTCGTTTTGGGAACTGTGGGCAAACGGGTCGTCCGCACTCATGAGGACGAGTCCCCCGGTGATGCCGGTATAAGCGCTGGTCATGAGCGGGTCGGCAGCAACGTTCAGCCCCACGTGCTTCATGGTACAGAGTGCACGGACACCGCACCAGGCAGCAGCGAGGGCATTTTCAAGGGCTACTTTTTCATTAACCGACCATTCCAGGTGGTAAGCCCGATCAGGTTGCGCCCGCAGGGTATCGATCACTTCTGACGAAGGTGTGCCGGGATAGCCGCTCACAAAATCCACGCCGGATTCGATACAGGCATGTGCTATCGCTTCGTTCCCGAGAAGATATTTTCGTTCCATGATCCCAGATCCGTATAAGTACCGTGGTTTTTGGGTACATATCCCTATCTGAAAGTGTCCAGGCATCCGGTCTGGGATTCACAACCTATAAAAACTCTGATGGAGTAGTAATTAGGGTAAATTCACGGCTAACTCGTGGGCCCGTAGCATAGCCCGGTGGTGCGCCCGGCTGATAACCGGGAGGTCATGTGTTCGAATCACATCGGGCCCATTCTTTTTCACTTTTTATGAAGGGTTTTTCAGGTTTGCGATACCGGAGACCTGTTCGGTTTCCCTACAAAATTATCCGGGATCCTCTTACTTGCATGTATGCTGAAAAAGGGAAAACGGGTGAGCCGGGCAGGTCAAGGGGTACGGGTAAAAATGTACCCTACAACGGTATCGAGTGCCTTGACCAGAGTTTCTTCTCCTTTCAGATAATCGTGCATTGCCTGGTAAAGCATATAAATGATATCGTACCCGTACTCGTCGATAGCCCGTTGTACATCAAGAGGATTGAGATAGGAATCCGTAAGGAACCCGTCAAAGCTGTACATCAGTTCAAAAAAATCACCGTCTTCCGTTAGTACACAGAACTTGTCGGTGACCTGCATCTGGGAATTGTCAGGACGGACCCCCGCCGTTTCCGCTTTCCCGAGGATAATCATCTTCTGTGGGTAATACTGGGGATCATAGATCTCTCCCTTGGTGTCCTGCTTTCCCTTCTTCAGCATGTTGATGCCGGCAACCCTGACAACGGGGACTGCAGAATCGGCCATACGAGCGAGGAGTTTTCCATCGTTTTTCCTGACGGTGTCTGCGAGGGCCCCCCCGGTTTTTTTCAGTTCATCGATTTTTTCCATTATTTTTGCAAATCCGGTCTCTATCTCATCCATCAGGGTCACCTTCCCGGTTCCATAATGCTCAGCGATAGGGAATGTATCTATTATGGCTATAAAACCACTCGGTTTCTGTTTTTAGATGCAGGATACGGGTATCTTCACGTGAGACCCGGATGAAAGAACCATTGCCGTCAGGATGGACGGGTGCGTTCCCCAATGAAAAAGTACTTCCGGTCCTGCCTGAGCACTGCATCCCCACACAAACCGACGGGCAGATCCTCGCGGATCATTATCCCGGTATACTCCGGGGACCGCGCCATGACCGATCCTTTCCGGTGAGTTTCGGTGACCATGAAGGGTAGGGTCTTACCGAGCTGGGCTGCATTGAGGGATGCATACACCTCTTCGGCAACAGAGTTCATCGTGCGGGAGCGTTCTTTCTTGACATGGTCGGGATAATCTTTTTCCCGGGCAAGGGGAGTAAACGGCCGCCGGGAATACCGCGTCACGTTCACCTTGGCCGGCTTCACCCGCCGGATAAGGGCGAGAGAAGCAGAAAAATCAGCCGCGGTCTCGCCACAAAAACCGACAATCATGTCTGTTGCGACAGTGATCCCGGGATATCGCTTTCGGAACAACCTGACAATCTCCTCGAACTCCGCAATGGTATAGCCTCGGCCCATCCGGATGAGGACGGCATCTGATCCCGACTGGACCGGCAGGTGGATGAATTTGTAGAAATGGTCACCGGAGAACGCATCAACAAGATCGCCGGTCTGCCCCTTGACCGTTGCCGGGTTCATCATACCAACGCGGATCCGGTGATGTCCGGGAATCTCGTCAAGGGCCGCGAGGAGTTCCGGCAGGGAGTGTCCGGTATCCATCCCCCACGAACTTACATCCTGAGCAGTCAGCTGGATTTCATAGGCGCCGGCCTGTACAAACGCCCGTACCTGCGCAAGGATCTCTTTTGCCGGAAAACTTTTCAGGGGGCCACGGGCAAGGCGCGTAATACAGTAGGTGCATTTCCCGGTACACCCATGAGCCATCTGGACAACGCCAACCCCCCCTCCGGCAACCGTCCCCACGAAACGATACAGGTCATAGATGGTTTCCGGATGGATAATGATGGGTGAACATACCGCGAGGATCGCTTCACGCTGGACTCTGGACATGCACCCGGTTACATAGAGATTCTCGTCCCTGAACGATGCAAGCCGGCGGAGCATCCGCCGCTCTGTGGGCCCGACTACCGTGCAGGTATTGATGATGATGGCATCTGCCTCATTGGGATTCTCCACAATCGTGCCGCCATGGTGCCGCAGGATCTCAATAAGTTTGGCGGTATCTCCGAAATTGTACCGGCAGCCATAGGTCTCTATAAAGACGGAACGGCCGCGAAGTGCATCAGGAAAATCCTGCGCCCTTCCAATCTCTTCATTTCGGTCACCAGCTCCGGCAGGTTCCATGTCACATCCGGAGATTTTATTGATCGTCATCCATTATAATGCCGGTTTCCACCGGAACCCGGAGGCATGGCAAGCACAATGCTTAACCGATGATACCCGTAATCTGTTAATCATGATGAAGATCGGGCTGCTTGGCTGTGGGAATATCGGACATATTATTGCCGAGCATGCAACCGGTTTTATCATCACTTCCGTTTACGATGTTTTACCTGAGCGGGCGCAGGAAATTGCCCGAATATCGGGCGCCCGGGCGTACGGGGATTTTGAATCCTTCATCAATGCAGATACCGATATTGTTGTCGAGGCCGCTTCGGTTGTTGCGGTCTGGATGCATGCACAGGATGTCCTTTTACACCATAAGAAACTCATCATCATGAGCGTGGGTGCACTTGCTGACCCTGGTTTCCGGGACCAGTTACGCAGGACGGCACTCGATTCCGGGACAAAAGTATATATCCCGAGCGGGGCAATTTTCGGGCTTGATAACCTGAAAATCGGCAGAATTTCAAAGATTACACGTCTGCTCCTCCGGACCACCAAAAGCCCGGCATCCCTGGGCATGAAGGCTGAAGAGCGGCGACTGATCTTTTCAGGAAAAGCCAATGAATGTATCAAGGCTTTCCCGAAAAACGTGAACGTGTCCGTTGCCATGAGTCTTGCCGCCGGTCGGGATACCGATGTGGAACTCTGGGTGGACCCCGCAGTCGACCGGAACGTGCACGAGCTGTTCATGGAAGGGGATTTTGGTGAAGCTCACATCAAGGTAACGAATATGCCCTCTCCAAATAACCAAGCCACAAGCTACCTTGCTGCACTCTCGATCCTCTCCCTTCTGGAAAAAATGGATGACCCCATTGTTGTGGGAACGTGATCAACCGGACAGGGTGATGAACGATATGGTCCCGATACGGTATCTGCTTGGTTTTCTTGAGGAAGACTCCCCTTTTGGCGATATTACATCGGATGCCGTCATTCCGGAGAGGATCTGCAGGGCCGTAATACGAGCTGAACAGGATGGGATTATTGCCGGCATCGAGGAGGCTTCAGCCCTTTTCATGCATTTTGGGATCATGGCCGATCCGGGGAAACAGGACGGGGATGCCGTCATTCCGCACGATATCGTTCTCTCGCTTGTGGGCAATGCAAGAGCAATCCTTCTGGTGGAAAGAACTGCGCTCAACATCATCGGGAGGATGAGCGGAATCGCCACGCAGACGAGAAAACTCGCGGATAAGGTACTTGCAGTGAACTCCCGGTGCAGGATCGCAGCCACCCGTAAGACCAGCCCCGGGTTCCGGGCGCTCGATAAAAAAGCGGTGCAGCTGGGTGGGGGGGATCCGCACCGGATGAGTTTGAGTGATGGAATCCTGATAAAGGACAACCATCTGATGCTGGTCCCACTCACCGATGCCATCCGGACAGCAAAGGCGGTATCATCTTACCGGAAAGTCGAAGTAGAGGTAGAAACACCTCAGGATGCCCTGACTGCTGCAAAGGAAGGGGCAGACATCATCCTTCTTGACAACATGGCCCCCCGCCAGGTACAGGAAACCCTTACCGGCCTGAAACGCACCGGTCTGCGGGACCGTGTAACCATTGAGTTGTCCGGAGGGATTGATGAAGTAACGCTGCCCGAATATGCGGCACTCGACGTTGATATTATCAGTTTAGGCGCCCTCACCCATACGGTGAAAAATTTTTCCGTTACCCTGGAAATACTGCCCGGCCCCGGCTCATGAATCACGCTGCACACATCCGAGGGACTCAGCTTCTTTTTATTCAAATATTTTTTTGATTGCCTTTTTTCAGGGCATTTTGCAATCGGTGTTCAGGAAAACCTTAATGGTGCGGCATCACGTATGGGTGGCTTAAGAGGAATGTATGGGGGATGTTGAACCGAAAGTCTCTGCTCCTGAACCGGGACATGAGTCGACACCTGAGGAGATTGCAGCAAATGAAGAACGACAGAAGAGACTGGTGGCCGGGTACATTCAGCTCCTGAAGGATAAAAACCTGAATTTCCGGTGGCGGGCAGCAGAAGCACTGGGGGAGCTGGGGGATCCTGCAGCAGTTGAACCACTTATCGAAGCACTCAGGGATCCGTATGTCGATGTCCGGTGGCTCGCTGCAAAATCCCTGGGAAAAATCGGTGATCGCCGGGCGGTCGGACCCCTCCTGGAGGCGCTCAAATCTGAAGACAAATGGCTCCGGATCGGGGCTGCGTGGGGACTGGGAACACTTCGCGATCCGCGTGCGGTTGAACCATTAATCCTGCTCCTGAAGGATACCAAGAAGTTGGTCCGGAAAAATGCTGCATGGGCGCTGGGTATTATCGCGGATAAACGTGCAGTGCCCGGTCTGACTGAATCCCTTAAAGATGTGGACGGTGATGTGCGGAGCACTGCACAAGCCGCAATCGCATCAATTGCCAGAACAGGAACATGATCGGCGCCTGGTGAATCCTCTTTTCTGCACAGCGGTTTCCGATATAAAGAGAGTCGCGGCGAATTATCCCGTGAAATCTCAAAAGGTCTAAGGATTCCATTTCAGGATCAACAGGTTTTTTGGTAACCAATTTTTACAGGGATTTGCCAGGCAGAACACGGACGTCTTCAGCAGCACTCACCACGATCTCTTTCTTTCCACGATAAGTCTGGACGACCCCATATACGGAGATCTGGTCCCCTTTCTGCAGGGAAACTACCTGTACAACCTGGCCTGGCAGGAAAATGGAGAGGTTATTCACACTCACGGTCATGTGCCCGCCACTTTTTGTAAGCGTGATCTGATCGATCTGCCCTTCCACAACCACCAGCTCACCGTCAGATGAACTGTTGGTAAACGGTCGGGCAAACGGTTTTTTCCCGATATCTGCCAGCAGGACATGGGCCACGAATACTACCATGGCAACACCAACCAACAGGATGAGCGCTACCCGCTCCTGGCGCTCGAACATGCAAGAATATTGAGAACGGGGGTTTAAATGATCGATAGGTTGATATGTTAACGCTGTTAACATTATTATCATGTATTCTACAACCTTACCACCGTCATCCAAGACGGTACTGGAGATACTGGACATGGGCGGTGCAATGACCCATAAGGATCTCGTACAGAAGACCCGCCTTGCACCCCGTACAGTACGCTATGCGCTGAAGAAACTCAAGGAGCGGCAGCTCATTATCGAGAAGTTTAACTTCCGTGATGCACGCCAGATCATCTACCAGCACCGCAGTACGCAAAATCCGAAGCCCGAGTCTGCGTGCGTATGACAAAACATACCTGTACCCTGATGCACTGCGATTCCATGGTCAGGACGCTGCTCCCTCCCATGCGGGCAGAGATGGTATCCCGGCTGGTACAAAAACAAGGGCTCAGTCAGAGTGATGCTGCAAAGAAATTGGGCGTCACGCGTGCTGCGGTCTGCCAGTACCTGAGCAGAAAACGAGGTGCAGGGGAAGTCGAGATATCAAGTGAACTTGACCTGATGATAGACCGCTGGGCGCTTGCCGTAGTAACCGGTGAGAGCGACCTCAATCTGTGTGATGTATGCCAGTGTGCACTTAAAAAAACTCTGAACTTCTGATTCTTTTCATACCGTCCTATTATTCTTCGCATTCCATATCATACTCTGCTGCTCAGGGGTTAAGTCCGGCGACGGAGGAGATAGATGACAAGTAA
>JBAVWM010000062.1:0-4848 GCA_049697815.1 Methanoregula sp.
GCCGGATACCCGCCCTGAGGTGTGCCCCGCAGAGAGGAGCGGTGTCTGTTGCCGTGACGAAAAGAAACCGGCGGCACCCGCGGACAGCGGCATCGACAAACATCGCCGGTGTTCCGAACGGGTCGAGGTCAACCGCATCAAAGGACTGCTCGGAGAGCAGGGCATTGACATCCCGCTCCAGGATCGTAACAGGAAGCCCGGTGTGGTTTTTGTTCCGGGTTATCAGTTCAATCACCGTCGGATCCCGGTCCGCGATCGTGACAGGAATGCCGCATTCACCGGCAACCCTCATGCCCCGGATGCCGGTAGCTCCCATGGCATCGAGATAATCGGAGGGTTTCAGGAGGGAGAGGAGGAGGACGGTCGCATCCCGGTTTAGTTCCATCCGGCGGTTGAAGAAGACTGGCACGGAACCCGGAGGGAACTGGGCGGTGGCATCCTGTACCGGGACGAGTACTGATGTTCTGCCTTCCCTGACCTCGGTAAGATCCATTGCGCACATCTGTTGCAGCGCGCAAAACTTATACATATTCCCCCGCAATGGATATGAGCAGGGCGAGTGGCTTAGCCCGGACATAGCGTCAGCCTCCTAAGCTGAATGCCGGGGGTTCAAATCCCCCCTCGCCCGTTTTCTCACCGTACCTGAACAGATTTTCCGTGGGATTTTCATGGTCTTATGAACCATAGGGCAGGCGGCTATCCATGTACATGTGAACTTTGCCTGAGGCCATGCCCTGTCGGCAGGCAACCCACGGAAGTCCCTATCGCAAAAAATGTATATTTTTGTCCTCTGAAACCGGATCAGTCGTCACATTCTCGTGCATTTTAATAGGAAAACAATCAGAACCTACATCCATGAGTGCTGCAGGATATATCCGGATTACCCGGCCGGTGAATGCTGTTGCGGCCGGTCTTGCGGCTGTTGTTGCGTATCTCATCGCAACAGGGACATTCATACCCGCAATCCTGCTGCTCTTCGTTGTTGTTTCTCTTATCACTGCGGCGGGGAATGTCATCAATGATTATTTTGACGTGGAAATCGACCGGGTGAACCGCCCGGACCGGCCGATCCCTTCCGGGCAGGTCAGCCTTCCGGCTGCCCGGGCATATGCCGTTTTACTCTTCCTTGCCGGGATCCTTGTATGCCTCTTTACCAATGAACTGTGTATTGCGATCGCGATCTTCAACTCGCTCCTCCTCATCGGCTATGCCGCCTGGCTGAAACGCACCCTCCTCATTGGGAATATTGCGGTATCCTACCTTGCCGCGAGCATGTTCCTGTTCGGCGGGGCATTCGGAGGCCTGCCCGTGCTTCTCCACGTCATGCCGTTTGCCGTCATGACCTTCTTTGCCATGCTTGCCCGCGAGCTGGTCAAGGATGGCGAGGATGTCGAAGGGGACAAAGCCAGCGGGGCGGTCACCCTCCCCATCCGGTACGGGATGAAGGCAACGATGTTCCTCGCCTCTGCCTGTGCTCTCCTGGGGATTGCGGCAAGTCTTATCCCGTACCTGTGGTGGGGATCCTGGTACATTTCCGGCATTCTTCTTGTTGACGGCATCATCCTGTTTGCCTGCATGAAAGCGATCCGGTGTACTACACCGTCCTGTATAAAAACCACGGGGGCCTCCACGTTCCTGAAAGCCGGCATGTTTGCCTCGCTGGTGATTTTTACCTTGTCGGCGCTCTTCCTCTGATCCCGGTATCCCCATCTGATCTTTCCCTGTCATATCGCTTGAGCAACAAGTTTATGCCCGAACCGTGCCACATCTCATTGAGGAGTACATGCCCACCGTCATACAGAAGGATACTACTTTTTTTGCAGAGAAAGGATCATATTTCGAAGGGAACGTGAAGATCGATGGTGATTTTGTTGTTCCTGCCCGTACGCATTTCTGGGGACGGCTGGTGGTAACGGGATCCCTTGAACTGGGTCCCCGGTCCAGTGTCGCCCTTGATATCAACTGCTGGAATGCGGTTATCGGGAGCCAGTGCCGGGTCAAGGGCCCGATCGTTGCCCACGGGGATGTCACGATCCTCGATCACGCGGTTGTCCACTCGGTCGATGCCGGCGGAAAAGTGATCCTTCGTCCCGGTGTCATTGTCGGCGATGTCAGGAGCGGGGATGCTATCATCGTCCATGGCAAGATCAAGAGCGGGAACCTAGTCGGCAAGAGCATGAAGGTCCTCGGGGATTAAAGCCGGGTCAATCCCCAGTACTGCTATTTCATAGATATCCTGCCAGTTGGCAATCGTCTCCACGCACCCTTCCTTTAAGGTCACGACACCCATGACGACGATGCCCATCTTGTCGGCCATCTCCAACCCCTCCTTCACTTCTGTAAGACAGCCGACCCCGATAGCCGCCTTTGGCCGGTATTTTTTCACCATACGCTTGATAAAAGATGACCCGGGAACAATGAACACCTTATAACCCAGGCGCTCAAGAAGGAGCCGGGCTTCACCTACCTCGCACTGGCCGCAGTTCCTGCACTTCAGGCCTTCGGGAGTCAGGTGCGCCGGGCATTTGGACGACCGCAGGCACTGGGGGAGGAATACTGCACGTTCCGCAACAGGGATTCTGGCGAACTCCGTGGAATTCATGGAATTGATAAGCTTGATTGAAAAATTGTAGATCTCCCGGTCCTCAAGACCGAAGAAGCGGAACATGCCCTTCATCAGCCCTTCGAGGAACACCAGCCCTGACTTGATCAGGGTCGGGAAATACAACCGCTTTTTCTTGATGGAGTACAGGGAAATGATGACAAGGACAAACGCGGTTATAAGCGCCCCCACTATGATAATGATGGTGATTTCACCTATCAGGTATACCAGGTAGTTCCAGGTAAGTACATCCAGTTCCATTCTTCTCTCGTTTGTGGGGTGCCGGATTATTTAGTCCTTCCCCGCATGAGGTCGGTCATCGCAAAGGGCGGGCGGATAATGCCATGTTCCGTAATGATGGCGCTTACGAGCTCCAGTGGCGTTGCATCGAATGCCGGGTTCTTCACCAATGCAGCAGGCGGAACAAAGGTCCGGTTCCCGATTGTCGTGATCTCGTCCCTGCCCCGTTCCTCGATCACGACATCCCGTGCTTTCCCATGCACATCGAATGTCGAGAGCGGTGCTGCAATATAGAGCGGGATCCCGTGATATTGTGCAAGGACCGCATGCATGTATGTCCCGATCTTATTGAATACTGCATCCCCCGTGATCCGGTCAGCGCCGACAATGACGGCATCGATGTTAGTGGTCCGCATTAAGTGGGCGGCCATGGAATCCGCAATAACCGTGACCGGGATGCCGTCCCGTGACAGTTCCCATGCCGTGAGGCGTGCTCCCTGCAGGAGCGGCCGGGTCTCGCATGCGATCACGCTCACCTGTTTTCCGGCCGCTGTGGCGGACCGGATCACCCCGAGTGCCGTCCCCCACGACGAACAGGCAAGGGCACCGGCATTGCAGTGGGTGAGGACCGTGCAGGAGTCCGGCAGCAGCGATGCGCCATGTTCTCCTATGGCATGGCAGCAGGCCGTATCCTCACAAAAGATCTTTTCTGCCATGCTGAGCGCCTGCACCTGTGCACCTGCCACATCCGGTGCATTCTTCATCGCGTCCAGCACGCGGTCAATCCCCCACCCGAGGTTAACCGCAGTCGGACGGGTTGACCGGAGCATCTCTGCATGGCGTGTGACGGTACCAAGAAACGGCTCCAGCGTCTTTTTCCTGCACTGCGATGCTGCCAGGGCAACCCCGAACGCCCCCGCGACTCCCAGCGCAGGTGCTCCCCGGATCTCGAGCCGCTGTATTGCCTTTGCCAGTCGTCGGACGCTCCGGCACTCCACGATCCGCTCCTCATTCGGGAGAAGGGTCTGATCGATATAACAGATGCTTCCGGTCTTTCGGTCCCACCAGAGGGTTGAGGTATTGTTCACGCCGATCGCAACCTGACGGCATCACGATATGCCCGCATTGCTGCCGACCCCCCCGAGGCTACGCTGTCCGGGATGTCCTTGGGAGCAACTGCCGTACCAGCCACATAGATCCCCGGGCGCAGCGTTGCCGTGGTGTCCAGGGCATCATGCACGGTTTTTACAAAGCCGGTCTCTTCGAGCGCAATGCCAAACTTCCTGGCAAGATCAGAAAAGGATTCCGCCGGCCCCATACCGACCGACAGTACCACCAGGTCAGGATGCAGCACCTGCACGTCCGTTGTCTCGGAGTTTTCGACCTGCAGGACCAGGCCACCCTTATCGGCAAGGATATCAGACGGCATGCCCCGGAGGAAGCGGATGCCCAGCGCTTTTGCCCGCTCGTAATATTCCTCGTATCCCTTACCATAGGACCGGATGTCCATGTAACAGATCGTCACGTCAATTGCGGGGTTTTTCTCCTTGATCAGGATCGCGTTCTTGATTGCCTGCATACAGCAGACACAGGAGCAGTATGGCCGGCCGATGGTCTGGTCCCGGGACCCCACGCACTGGATGAAGACAACACTTTTAGGGATTTCCCCGGTACTCAGCCTCCGGATTTTGCCATCGGTCGGGCCGCTTGCGTTCATCATCCGCTCCAGTTCGAGACTCGTGACGACATCAGGAAGGAGCAGGTGGCCGAACTGCGGTTTTTGCGTGGCATCGAAGACCGTGTAGCCGGTTGTGAGCACGATGCTTGCCGCATCCAGGACTACCTCCTGTTCCTTGTCTTCCCGTTTTATCGATCCGGGACCGCAGACATCATAGCAGAGCCCGCATTCGATGCAGTGGTCCGGGTCTTTTATGACGATATCCGGCATGGCCTGCGAATGCGGTTTGTAGATCGCCTTGCGGACACCGATCCCTGCATCGAAGCGG
>JBAVWM010000063.1:0-7768 GCA_049697815.1 Methanoregula sp.
CCAGACGATTTCTTTATTGTCTCCTTCTGGGTTAGTTGCATAACATCTTAAGGAGACACCGTACCTTAGATCTTTCGGTCGATTTCTTCTTGTTTTTCTCTCGTTATGAAATGATTTCTACAGAGCAGAAAATGAAAATCGATCAGCGATTTTTCCGGAACGGATTTCAACCGCGATCATGATCGCGATTTGAAAAAGAAAATCGCGATTCGATCTGAAAAGAAAAATCGGGATCCGATTGTGAAAAGTTAAATAGGTGGACATAAACCTGAAATGAGGGTTCATGATGGGAGCGCTATCCTCGCCTTTATCTTGCGCCACCAGTCCCGAGGTAGACGGGGCTCATTACGAGGACCCGCATCAGGTTACCGGTAATACACCGCTGTCACAATCGGGGTATACCAGGCAGCGGGAGCAGAGCCCCGGGATGCGTCAGAGTTTTTTTAAATGATTTCTCCGGAGCAAATATTTTCAAAAAAGTTCCGGTACTTTGGACAGGGAGTTCTGAAGCCCCAGCCGTGATTTGAACACGGGACCTGCTGATTACAAGTCAGCCGCTCTGCCAACTAAGCCACTGAGGCGCCATATGATTTTGTCTGTAGATAGTAAAAAAGGTGGTGCCCCTGTCTGATATGGCCCAAAATCAATATGCTGTCCCAACTTTTTTACGGAGAGGTGTTTCTCCCACCATTTTTTTGCTTTCACACTACCCAAACAGATTAAACGTTCCGGAACGGACGTACTACTACCTATGGCACAGCTGACCGTTGACATTGGGGGAAGTCCCGGGATCAATTGTCACGGTTTCTGCGAATACTGTTATTTTAAAAAAGTCAAGGGGGTCCAGCCGCTCGGGTGCCGGTACTGCCTGCCCTTTAAGAAAGGATGCGACTACTGCACCCGGGGGATCCGGGAAGAATATGCCGGGTTCAAGGATCTCAAGACTATTGCGGATGAAACCCTTGCAAACCTCCAGATGAAGCAGGGAGAGATCGAGCGGATAACCATCAGCGGCGGCGGGGATCCCAGCTGTTATCCCCGTTTCCGGGACCTGATCGAGCTGCTGGGAAGCATGGAAGCCCCGCTTCATATCGGCTACACGAGCGGCAAAGGGTGGGACGACCCGGCAATTGCGGATCTTCTGATCGAGAACGGCCTTACGGAGATCTCCTTCACAGTCTTTGCCACCGACCCGGAACTCCGGAAGAAATACATGCACGACCCGACTCCCGAGGCCTCGCTTGCCATTCTCGAACAACTCTGCGGTGCAGCGGATGTCTATGCAGCGGCAGTCATTCTCCCGGGGGTGAATGACGGGGAGGTGCTGGAGAACACCTGCCAGTGGCTCCAGGACCGGGGGGCCAAAGGGCTGATCCTGATGCGGTTTGCGAATAACACCGAACAGGGTCTTATCCTCAAAAACGGCCCGGTCATGGGGGGGCAGAGCGTCCAGAGCGTTGAATCGTTCCGGGATATGATCTCGGATCTCAGCAAAAAATTCACCATGAAGATCTCCGGCACGCCACTCTGGGACCCGGAGATCGGATCGCCGTTTGCAATCCTTGACGAGCCGTCACTGCTTGAGAAGCTTCCCCGGGTCACAAAACGGGCGAGCGTGATCAGCGGGAGTATTGCAGCGCCATTCATTGAACGTGTCCTTCATGCCTGCGGGTTCGGGGCACCGGTCGTGCCGGTGCCAAAAGAGATCGCATGCCTGATCACCGTTGACGACCTCCGTACGCTCGACCTTTCCCGGCTTGAACCTGTTGTGATCATCCCGGGGCGGTCGTTTGTCCACGATGCAGAAGCGGCAGAAGTACTCTCCCGTGATGGAGTTGATCGCGAAATCCTCCGTGGACCGGAGATGCTGACTGCCGATGCAGAAACGAGCATGGGTATGACGCGCAACCAGGTCCTCGAGCTGGAGATGACCGGGTTTGCCGACCTGATCCGAACTATCAACCGTTATGGGAAATGATCGGCTATTAAGTCGAGGTTGATAAATGGATGTTTCCTTCTTCTCCCTGCCGCATCCACGTGTTTTTTTGTTCAGTACGCTGTTGCGGTGCCCCCGTTGAGGAGCGATTCGAAAAAAAGATTAAACGATTGACGCTGTGATGCCAATCACACCGGACTGGATAATGACTGCAACAGCAATGATTACGCCGGCCATTTCAAGGGCGACAGCAACGTTACCTTTCTTGAGTTCCTCGAACTCCTCGATACCCTTGGTCAGCCTGTCGAGAATGTTGAGTGCAAGATAGATACCAGCTATCGCGAGTACGATTCCCAGTATGAGCTGTATGAGTGCAACCACTATCGTCAGTATCCCGTCACTGGTCAGGCCGTAACTCATGGCCTTGCTGATACCTACTGACAAACCTGAAACACCGGACTGGACAACAAGCGCAATTGCAACGAATACTGATGCAACGAGTATCCCGACTGCAACATTTCCTTTTGCAAGCTCTTTTCTCTCATCGATATCCTTGGTAATCCAGCCAAGCACCATGAACCCGATATAAAGGGCTACTACGGAAAAGAGAATAGCAATAACCAGCTGGATTAATCCCATTATTACATTGGCTACGAGCATCGTGTCACCTCTGTATATGGTATGCTTTTAGACGGAACTCTACATAAATATATCGTCGGGAAGACAAATCAAAAGCCAAATCCAGCCCCGTCTTACAAACCCGGGGAATATCGTGATGTTTATCAAAAACCGGGAAACGTGCGGGGATATACAGGAAGGACAAGCATGCTGCGGGAGGGTTACGATCCCCCGATCTCCAGATCTCTCAAAGCAAAAACGCGCGTCTACACGTCAGAACCCTATGAGTCTGGCGCCCTAACCAGCTAGGCCACCGCAGCACAAAAAGTGCATAATAAAAACACCGTAAAAACTCTTAAAGGTTCTGATATCCTCCTTTACCATCATTCCTTTTTCTGTTGCAGGGCCAGGTTCACTGCCACGGATATTGCCGCGATCTTTTTACCCTGCTGGAATGACCCGGCCAGGGTCTGCATCCGGGTCTCTTCATCCCGTGTGTACCGGTCAAGGGTATCGAGAATATGCTCTTCCTGGAGGAAGTGAGTATGGGTATTCCCATCGACGAACTGCTGGTTGTTCATGATCGCGTAATGGAGCGGCAGCGTTGTCTTAACCCCGAGAATAATATATTCCGAGATAGCCCGCTGCATCCGTTTGATCGCATCCTTCCGGGTGCTGTCCCATGCACAGAGTTTGGCGATCATGGAATCATAGATGGGAGAGATGGTATATCCCATATGAATGCCGCTGTCAATCCGGATGCCCGGGCCTCCCGGGGAGCGGTACCGGACAATCTTCCCGGGATCCGCCGCGAAATTGTTGAGCGGATCTTCCGCATTGATCCGGCACTCGATGGCATGCCCGCGGATCGAGAGGTTCTTCTGTTCGAAGGGAAGAGATTCGCCCGCTGCAATGGCAAGCTGCTGCTTGACAATATCCACACCGGTAATGAACTCGGTGATGGTGTGTTCGACCTGGAGCCGGGTATTCATTTCCATGAAATAGTACTTCCCGTTGCTGTACAGGAATTCAACCGTTCCCGCATTGGTGTATCCTGAAGCATCCACTACTTTGAGGGCAGACTGCGCCATACTGCTGCGCAGTTCCGGTGTCATGATGGAGCAGGGGGCTTCCTCGATCAGCTTCTGGTGGCGGCGCTGGATTGAACATTCCCGTTCATAGAGGTGTACGGCATTCCCGTGTTCGTCGGCAAGCACCTGGAACTCGATATGCCGGGGCTCGGATAAGTATTTTTCAATGAATACCGTTGCATCCCCGAATGCGGACTGGGCAATGCGCTGGCTTTTGGCAATCGCGTCTTCGAGACTTTTTTCGTCCTGCACGATCTGCATGCCGATCCCCCCGCCGCCCGAACTTGCCTTGACAATAACCGGGTAGCCGATCTCCATTGCTACCGATTTTGCCTCATCGATAGTTTTTATCCCCCCGTCAGTACCGGGAATAACCGGCACGGCCTTGTCCCTCATCATCTGTTTGCTGCCGATCTTGGAGCCCATGGCCTTGATCGTCTTCCAGCGGGGCCCGACAAAGATCACGTTCTCGTCAAGACAGAGTTTGGCAAACCGGTAGTTCTCCGCAAGGAACCCGTACCCGGGATGGATGGCCTCTGCGCCGCTCTTTTTCGCAATGTCAAGGATCCGCTCCATGTTGAGGTAACTTTTTGACGGGTGGGCTTCGCCGACATGGAAGGCTTCGTCGGCATATTTTACATGGAGTGCATTTTTATCAGCATCGGAGTAAATCGCCACCGTATCAATGTCAAGCTCGCGGCAGGCCCGCATCACACGGATTGCGATCTCGCCGCGGTTGGCAATCAGGAGCTTCTCAAAATATTTCATTGCACCACCAGCAGGACATCGCCGTTCTGGACGACATCGCCGGTATCCACGAAGATCTCGGTGACCTTGCCGTCAACCGGGCTGTGGATGGGGTTTTCCATCTTCATTGCTTCAAGGACCAGAAGAGTATCGCCTTTCTTCACCGGTGCACCCCTGCTCACGTTGACTTTCAGCACCATTCCCTGTATGTTGCTCTTGATACCGCCGGCCATATCCCCGCGTGGGATCTTCGGCGGGGTGACGCTGGATGTTTCCATCGCATTTCCGCCTACCGAGATGATGCGGATGGAGAACACTTCGCCATCCACCTCCACTTCCATCTGGTCCGGCATGCCGGAGACAGGTTTTGCTGCAGGCTGCTTTTTTGGGATCTCCTCCAAGGTCCGCTCGCCTTTGAGGAACGACGGGGCGATTGCCGGGTAGATGATATACGTGAGGATATCCTCCTCCTTGTGGATGAGCCCGGCCTTCGTCGCCTCCGCTTTCATCCGCTCGTACGAAGGTTCCAGCAGGTCAGCCGGGCGGACGGTGATCACATCATCATTCCCAACGATCAGCTTCCGGATCTCTGCACTGACCGGCGCAGGCGGTTTCCCGTACTGGCCGTGGATATAATCCTTGACCTCCTTTGTCACGTTCCGGTAGCGCTCCCCGTTGACCAGGACGTTCAGTACCGCCTGTGTCCCGACTATCTGGCTGGTCGGTGTAACCAGCGGGGGGTACCCGAGATCTTTTCTGACCCGGGGCACTTCAGCAAACACATCGTCCAGCCGGTCCAGCGCATCCTGCTCCTGCAGCTGGGAGACCAGGTTCGAGATCATCCCGCCCGGCAGCTGGTACAGCAGCACGTTACTATCGACCCGCTCGGATATCGGGTTGAGCAGGCCGGCATATTTTTCCCGGATCTGGATGCAGGCGTTCCGTGCCGCTCTGAGCCGGATTAAATCGATACCTGTCTCGCGGGGGGTTCCGATCAGGGAAGCCACCACGCTTTCCGTTGGCGGCTGGGATGTTCCCATGGCAAAGGGTGACATTGCCGTATCGAGGATATCAACACCGGCATCGATGGCAGCCTGGTAACTCATGGGGGCAATCCCGCTGGTGCAGTGACTGTGCAGGCAGACTTTCATGACCACAACCTTTTTAATGCCGGCAATAAGGTCCCGGGCGGCGTCCGGCATGATAAGGCCCGCCATATCCTTGATGCAGATGGAATCGCACTCAAGTGCATACAGATCTTTTGCCATTTTTATGAAGGTCTGGTTGTTATGCACCGGACTCGTTGTATAGCATATGGTGCCCTGCAGGTGCGCACCGGTTTTTTTCACCTGGTCCATGGAGCGTACCATGTTCCGGATATCGTTTAAAGCATCGAAGACCCGGAAGATATCTACGCCGTTCTTATGCGATGCAGCAACGAATTTATCCACAACGTCGTCGGGATAGTGACGGTAGCCGACAAGATTCTGTCCCCGGAGGAGCATCTGGATGGGCGTGTTCTTCAGTTCACCCTTGAGATTACGGAGACGATCCCAGGGATCGTCATTCAAAAACCGTATACAGGAATCAAAGGTTGCGCCCCCCCAGGCTTCAACAGAAAAAAAACCGCATTGATCAAGAGCCCCTGCAAGGGGCAGCATATCCTCTGTCCGGAGCCGGGTCGCGATCAGCGACTGGTGTGCATCGCGGAGGGTTGTGTCAGTGATCTTCACTTTACGGGAAACGACAGTATCCATGCGGGGCCTCATCGGGGTGGCGGGAATCCATCCAGCATCTCAAAACTTCAATGGTAAAGTATAAAAAATTCACTAACGGGAATGAAGGCGATGATTCCCATGCATAACGCCGCAATGCCCGCGATGAAATCCCGTGAGGTGGGTTTAAATTCCGGGCAATAACTTCCGCCATGAGTGAATCCTCGTATCGCCATGAGCTCCGCAGTATCCTCAGCACGCCGGAGTACATCATGGATAAGGATGCTGCAGGCCGGAACAAGACTCCGGAGTCCCCAGCGATTCCCTTTGAGTTCCTGTGCCTGCCGGATCCTTGAAAAATCCGACAGCATCAGGTCCAGTGACTGCATCCCCATCTCCGCAATCATCCCGAGATCGAACCCGGTTTTTTTCCCGAGCAGCCAGGTCCCGAGTTGGAGGAATTCTCCCTGCCGGTACCCGGTATACACCCAGGCCCCGATCAGGATAATGACGGTCATGCGCAGGCAGTAGGAGATGCCGCCCCCCCCGGTAAGTTCAAGAACGAAACTGAAAAATACGATCATCAGGATGGCCGGGATAACCATACGCATCTTTTGGAGGACCTGCAGGGGGCGTGAGAAGGCCAGCCACCAGACAAACACTAAGACCGCGCCCATTATGCTGGTAAATGCCACAAGGGAGAGGAGCGTGGCAGTTCCTGCCCGCAGCCTTATGTCCTGCATACAGCCTCCAGCAGATCGGCCTGCGAAATATTATCCGGAATTCTTCCTCGGGTGATGAGGTTTTTTATCATGGCCGGTGCATGGTCCCAGCAACCAAGCGCTGACGGCAGCCGGCCCCGGTCGTGCAGCATGCCCCCCTGGATCTCCCAGATCCGATCGACCCGGGGGAAGCAGGCCTGTTCGTGCGTGAAGATAACCGTGATTCCCCGCTTCCGTTCGGAGAGTTTCGTACACAGCCGTCCTTTTTCGGTGCAGTCCAGTGAGCTGAACGGTTCATCGAGAATGAGGAGGTCATGGTCTTTGGCAAGCACGCACGCAAGGATTAGTCGTTTCAGTTCGCCCCTGCTCAGGTCAAGGGGGTTTGTCGTCTTCCTTCCGGCCAGACCTGCACCTGCGAGTACGGTTGCAGAATCGACACCCCAGGCTTTGCATTCGCTCACGAGGTCAGTACCGGTAACATGGAATTCGGGGAACTGAAACACCATCATCGCCGATACGATGCTTTCCCGTTCAACCGTTCCTGATGCCGGCGGGAACAGGCCGGCCAGCAGGAGTGCCAGCGTGGATTTTCCACTGCCGATATCCCCGGAGACGAGGTGGATGCCCTCCTCAAACATTCCCTGGGCTGAGAGCACCCAGTCCCCGCGGACTGCCTGAACACCGGTAAGCGAGATTTTCATGCCCGGCACCTCCATGAAAAGGGATAGAATGCCGTACCGGCAAGAGATGCGAACACGTCCTCCGGCGTACCGGCACAGCTGACGTTTCCTTCTTTGAGAAAAATAACCGTGTCTCCCAATGCAGCGGCCTCGATGTCCTGCGTGCAGTGAATAACGTAAGGCGTTGCGCTTTTTCGTATGATGCGGGCGATATCCCCGCCACGGCACGCATCGAGATGGGCGTCGTACTCGTCCAGCA
>JBAVWM010000064.1:0-2371 GCA_049697815.1 Methanoregula sp.
CGATTTCTTTATTGTCTCCTTCTGGGTTAGTTGCATAACATCTTAAGGAGACACCGTACCTTAGATCTTTCGGTCGATTTCTTCTTGTTTTTCTCTCGTTATGAAATGATTTCTACAGAGCAAAAAATAAAAACCGGGATCCGATTTGAAAATAAAAATCGATCCGTGATTTTTCCGGATTGATTTTTGATCGCGATCGTGACCGCGATGAAATTTTTGAAATCGCGATCCGATTTTAAAAAAGTGCTCTGTAGAAAACCTGTTTTTAAAAGTGTGATCTCACCGAAGACCAGGCCAGGTGTTATCGTCAGTTGGAGCAGCTTTCAAGGTCAAAAACCCCCTGGCGGGAATTCTGGTACATCGGAGCCTGCTACGAGCCCGGTTGTACCTCTTTTTCCCCGCCCCCCGTATTTTAGAGGTCATAATTTTAGAAAAATGCGGAACCGGGCCGGAATTACTGAACGATCACCGACGGGAACGGATGAGGTCGTATTTAGCGATGTTACAGCGGCCGAAAGCGGGAGGGGATGGGGTTTGGGGCGCGGAAAGTAACTGACGGGGTATATGCCTGCCTCCTCCCGGGGAACGTCAGGTATAAAGAGGAATTCTACAGAGCATAAAAAATAAATCGGGATCCGATTTGAAAAGTTAAACAGGTTTGTCTGAACACAAGCGGATGGTCTCCAGCGAGAGAGCGGTTCCGGGACCGGTTTTTCAATCGCGATCCGATTTGAAAAAGAAAATCGCGAATCGATTTTTCCGGAACGCTTTTTAATCGGGATCGTGATCGCGATTGAAAAATAATGCTCTGTAGAAATCATGGTGCTTGACGCTCCAGGGGCTTCGCCCGGCCGCTTGGGCGCCCCAATTTCGATGACGCCGTATTACCTGTCACAGAAATGGAGAATTTTTCAGAGCAGGCAATGCAGAGTCATCACATGCGCCCCCGCCCCCACCGGGGGCAGGGCTGGCGCAAGGGGGGCGATCATAGCTGATGCAATAGGATTTCTACAGAGCAAAAAATAAAAATCGCGATCCGGTTAATAGAAGAATTGGGTAGGAACCCTGACCCCTTTAAGCAGCACCCCCCTCTTGCGCCACCAGAGTCGAAGATTATGAGAGATCTTCTCCGGTCCCCGCCCTTTAAGATGAGCAGCCCTCTCCCTGAAGGGGATGAGGCGAGAAGCTATGATCGTTTCTGGAGAATGTGATACAACAGTATCTCAAGGCATAGGAACGTTCAGGGAGGACATGCACGATCCCTCCCGTCATCAGGTATTTTCCAGAGCAATATTTTCAAACCGGGTTTTAATTTAAAAAATATGAATGCAGTTGAAACGAATTTATCCGAGTTCATCCCAGTGTGAGCGCTTACGGTAAATGACAACGCCGACGATACCAAGGATAACAACGACAACTGCGATGATTGGGATTATGGGGATCTTGCCGAAGTTGGGGAGACCGGGCAGCGACGGCCACCATCCCGATAAAAGGACCTTCTGCCGGGCGAGGGCATCCGTGTAGGACTCATTTCCCTTATTGTACGCTTCCTGCGCTTTGGCCCGGGCCTGTGCATAATTGCCGTTGCTGATCTCATCATTGGCCGTCGAGAGATAACTCACGGCAACTTCCCGTTTCGTAATAATTGTCTGGAGCTGCGCATCATTTGCAGTGCTCGCGTTGCCTTTGAACCACTGAATAACATTATCGACATTGTTGATGGGGACGTTTGCATTGGTAACCTCGTTTTCTGCCCATGCACGGTCAAGGGCAATTTCGCCCTCATCAATTACTGCCTGCGCAGCGTTGAGGTTGCTGAAAACCTGGACGTACTGCGTTGAAGGCAGACTCTTGGCGGTTTTGATCTTCTGGTCAGCTTCGGAATATTTTGCCTCGGCAGCAGCAGTGTCGATACCCAGTGCTGATTTTTCATCGATATGAGACCGGTATGTCTGGAGGGCGGACTCCCCCTCATCGATCTTCGATTGTATTTCGGCAATATTCACAACCACGGCTGTCCGTTCGACAACTGTACTTGAGATGATATTGCCGTGGCTGTCATATTCCGCTATCTTGATCATTGTCTTATTGGTTGTCTGGGCAACTGTCGGTACTTTGCCTTCCAGGGTGACCTTCAACGATTCATCTACAGAGGAAGGATATGACAGAACCCAGCCGGATACAGAAAGCGCACGTCCCGTGTTCGCGGGTTGTACGGCCTCCACACCATCCAATACAAGGGAATATGTCCATTTCGCATCCTCCAGATCCGTGGACATCTGTAATTCGTTGTCTGACGTAAATGTCGCAGTACCGGCTCCTCCTATGTCAACCTTGTACGATACAACCACCGAAGTATCTGGAAGCAGTG
>JBAVWM010000065.1:0-1776 GCA_049697815.1 Methanoregula sp.
ACACAAGCCCGATCCAGAAAACCGCCCTTCCTTTCGATCCAGCCTACCCCAGCCCGTTTGAAAAACGATCGCCCGTCCAATAGCGTCTATTAGCCCGGATTTGGATCACCGTCGTGAAAAAACCAGACGGAGCCCATATCTGGCTTTAAAATCTCCTTATTGTACCGTTTTTTCTGAATTCCCCGGATTTGGGAGTGCCGGGAGGGGCCATGCCCCGGGTCCTCCGACGGAGATGAGATGCCTCGGGAGTACTATTCCCCGGCAGTATCCCGTCCGGCGATCTCCGACGGAGGGGTGCTGTCATATCCTCAATCCTCCCCGACGTGAAACCCACCCTTGCCGATGTAAGCCCGATCCGGAAAACAGGCCTTCCTTTCTCCGGAAACGTCCTCCAGGTCATGGAAAAGGCGACCTTTCATCAGTACTGTCCTATACTCTCCCATAAAAAATTCAGGCATTTCACGACGAAGAATTCCGGAGATCCGAACGGTAAAAACCGCTTACACTCCTGCATTTTCGCGTTACTATCCTGTAAAATCCCGGAAAAGGGGGAATCGGAGCCCTGTATATGCCCGGATTTTCACATCCCTCATAAGGAGGGGCTACGACGGAGATATGAGTATTTCCTCCGTGATCTTCCCCGACCATGCACCCTCCCGTCCAAGACTTGATCTTGAGTCTCGCTCATCCAGTTCCAGCGAATCGGGGTGCCTCCATCGCCTCGGTCAACGGCTCCACCGCCATTCGGAAACTTGGCAGACCTCAAAGCCGGAAAAACGCGGGGCTAAATCATACCTATTTACCCTATGGATGAGACAAAGACGAGCATCAGCAGGCAGTACGATGAAATAATCATCCGTCTCGCCAGTGACGAGCGACGGCTCCGGCAGCAACCCCTCCTACAAAAAATCTCCCGTAAACCAGAACACTCTCACACGGCTCAACTCCGCATCACATACGTTATTCGGGTACCGGTTCTCCACCGCCATTGAAAATCTCCCGTTCGCAATCCTTATCCACAACCGGATTCCCAAAACCCTGCGTTCTGACGACACAACTCAAGCGTTAAAATTCTCCGGTCCGGTTCCGGTTTTATGTATCCACAAACACTATCAGGAAATACGATCACCACTTTACTAAGGATTACAAGGATTAGTCACAGGGATCTCACGTGCACCGTATCATCAAACAGAACCTGAATGAAATCACAAGGATATGCGCACACCGGAAGGTCCGGCGCCTCGCAGTTTTTGGTTCCGCAACTGATGACCGGTTCGATCCCGAGAAGAGCGATCTCGATCTGCTCGTTGAGTTCGAAAAGATGCTGCCGGCGGATCATGCAGAACAATATTTCGGGCTCGAGGAGGATCTCGAACGCCTGCTCAACCGTCCCGTCGATCTCGTGGAGCCGGGACCGATCCGCAACCCATATTTCCGCAAATCCCTTGAGGATACGCAGGTCGAGATCTATGCTGCCGCATGAGACAAAGAAATATCTTTTCGATATGGCAGAAGCATGTAATCTCATCACCCAGTTCATCCGCGGAAAGACTCTTGCCGATTACCAGAATGATCCTCTTTTAAGATCGGGCGTGGAGCGCCAGCTTGAAATTATCGGGGAGGCACTCAACCAGGCAATTCAGCGCAACCCGGCAGTTTCGGGAATGATCAGCAATTCATCGCGGATCGTATCATTCCGCAACCGGCTCATTCACGGGTATGCAACGATTTCAGATGAAGTTGTCTGGGGCGTGCTCGAAACCAGTCTGCCAGTAC
>JBAVWM010000066.1:0-7808 GCA_049697815.1 Methanoregula sp.
TCCTGTGCTGCAAGCGCTGAGCAGAGAGGGATAACACCCTCGGCAATCGCACCGGGCATAAAGGCACCATCCGCGCGCTGCGCAAGAATATCCACCAGCTGGGGGGCGTTGTAGGGCGGGAATACAATCTCCTCCTCCGAGAGGGATGAGAGTACCCGCGGGTCAAGGAAGTCTTTGAAACTGAGGTCGTTGGAAATGCCGATGATACTCACCTTGGAATTCTTGAGATCGGAGTTTATCCTTGTTAAGTTGTAGAGCGTGTCATCACCACTCTTCTTGACGAGCTTGTCAATCTCATCCAGTACAATGACTAGAACCCCGCCTCCGGCCTCAAGCTGGTTTTTCAGCTCTGCATATACCTGGTCGGTTGGCCAGCCGGTCATGGGGATATGGGTTTTGGTCTTATCACTGGCCACTTCATCAACAACGTCAAGGCATTTCGCAATCTGGGCAAGAACACGGTACTGGGTATCGATGACCTCGCAGTTGAGATGAACAATCCGGCAGAGGGTTCCCATACTGCTGCTGGCTTTTTCAAGTTCAGTACCGACATACCGCACACACGCGGTCTTTCCGGTGCCGGTCTTTCCATAAATGAGGATGTTTGATGGGGTTTCGTTCCGGAGGGAGGGGGCCAATATGGAGGCCACTTCGTCGATCTGTGGTTTGCGGTGGGGGAGGATCTGGGGGCGATACGAGTGACGGAGGACCTCCCGGTCTTTGAATATCCGGTTATTGGTAAGATATTTCTTAAAAAGGCCGGTTGATGGATCTTCTGTTTCGGGCATGGTTACACAGTGGAGCTGAGCATTGGCGGGATGAGATAAAAAAACGATCGGTTTATCCGGAATATAAACCCCTTTGCTTCCATTGGAATTCCCCTTATTTTCGGGTTGTTTTTTAAAAAGAGCAATTTTAACAGTATTTCCTGTTATATATTTTTGAATATTGATTGCTTTATTGATGTTCCGGATACTTTATGCGATTCTGGTGATTGTTGGGATCTTTCTGCTGGGGGGGTTTGAGGGACTCTTTTTAGGGGACACCCCTTCATTTCGTGTGGAACTGATAAAGGAGGGGTTACCCCTTCCTTATAATATTTTTTAAAGGAATTCATTGTAAATTTGTTATCTTACTATATAAATTAATCGAAGTATATCTTAAAAATATTTTTTAAAGAAGTATTAACAAAAAATCTGATTAAGAACTTAATGAATACCCGGGAAAAAAATATCTGTTCCAAGAGAATATTTTTCATCGTTTTTATGTCGATGTCGTGATGACCACCCGAAATATAACTTTCCACTGGAACCAAGGGGGGGGTGTCTTTGCAGCAGGCACATGGCCGGCGGTGATAAGAGTTCATTGTGGATCAGAAATATTGTCGGTATTCTCAATACAGATAACAGGCAACATCTCATCTGTCATGAGTCATAATCACATCAGGTCATTCGAGATCACCGGGGCAGTCATCACCGTTTCTACGACCCGGACTGTTGATACCGATACCAGCGGGAAGACTATCACCGGACTCCTTGAAGAGAAGTCCATCCCCATCCGGCATTACGCTATCGTTCCTGATCGCATCGCATCGATCCGGAACGAACTTTTCATTGCCGTGAAAAAAGCCAACTGCATTATCATCAACGGGGGTACTGGCCTCACCTACGATGACTGTACCATTGAGGCGGTTTCACCCCTGCTGGAAAAGAGGATAGATGGATTCGGTGAATTCTTCCGGATGAAGAGCATTCAGCAGATTGGCACGGCATCGATGCTGTCCCGGGCGGTTGCCGGAATTATTGACGGAAAAGCCGTCTTCTGTATCCCGGGATCAACACCCGCGGTCACTCTGGCAACTACAGAACTGATTCTCCCTGAAATCGCGCATATCATCAGCCACGCGAACCTCTAACCTGCAGGATCCGTACTTTTTTATCATGCACAAAAAAATAAGATAAGGCCCTGATACTTATCGCATGACCTGCAGCAGCGCAACCCGCTCGAGCACCAGATCGACAATCCGTCCGTTCCCACCGGCGGCTGTTATTTCTTCGGGGGAAATCAAAAATATCTCCATCAATCGTTTCCTCTTTTCAGGATTGATAGTGTCCCAGCCTTCCTGCACAAAGTGGAACAACGGCTCAAGAGCAGCCCATACCCCCACCCGAGCAGGGTAACAGCAGATATAGAGCAGGTTCTCGCCCTCGTGGATTCCAAAAGAGACCGCGATAGTGCACTGCCGGGAGCCGGCCGCAAACAGGAGAGACTCCATCTCAAGGGTGTTTGAGATAGTATCGCCCTCCTCGAATGCCCGCACAGCCCGCTCCACTGCAGCGGCAGCATGGACTCTGCCGGCAATCATATCCGCGTTGAAACAGATGATGCAGGTGTCATGCTCCGCTGCAATTGCCCGGAGGTCCCGGAGGAAGGCAGCCGGGTCACGAATCGTGCACCGGGCAGGCCGGATATCACTGGCCGCAGGCAGAGGGAGCATGCAATCACCGGAAGTGAGAGAGTGTTGATTGTCCGTCATTATTATTCCCATCTGAAGACCCGTGATCACCTTTCGCATCCCGCCTGGAATTTACCGGATCGGCGGTTTTTTTGCTTTCAAGCTGAGCAAAGATCTGTTCGGCAATCCCGCGGCCGATGATCCTGGTCACGGTTTCTATTCCCGCCGCGAGGACGGCATCAGGGGATGCCATGTTGTTGTTGAAGAGCCGGCGCGCCCTGACCCGCCCGATACCCCGCAATTTCACCAGCGGCAGGAGCTCGCGTCGTATGCCGTTCTTCATGCAGATCTCGTACTCCCGGATCTGCACGTGGAATGCAGGTGCAAACATACGGGAGAGCTCTGCGGTGGCATGCAGAAGCCAGTTGACGCTCTCGACCATCCCGTACACGTCTCCGGGACCTACCGCGTAGCGCTCACAGATTCTGGCCTCGGGAAGTTCATCGGTCCAGTCGGTAAGGAGCATTGCGGTCTTGATTGCACGGAAATAGTGCTCGGCCTCATCCTGATCGGGTGGCATGGGAAGCCAGAGCTTATCCTCGTGCTCATCGATCATCCGATCCAGCTGCGGCCGGTCCGTGTTCCGGACATACAGGCGGGGCATATCGGGTGTGCTGCAGATGAGCTGGAGGAGGCCGATATCAGCATAGTCCGTCCTCTCCCTGAGCGTGGCAATGATTTGGGCAGCACTCCGGGGATCGATATAGAGGCGTGAGACCAGCGAGCCGAACTCGGTTGCCCCGAGATGTTCGCCGACCTCCAGCACCATCTCAGCATCAACAAGGAACTTCAGGGCAGAATCCACTGCCCGGTGCATCAGACGGCCCTGGCGATGTTCGTGGACGTAAAAGCTCCGGTTCATAAATGCAGTCAGTTCATGGCGCGTGCCTGCAAATCCTCCGGCAATGAGAGAGAGGAGGTGGGTATAGAGAGCGGCGGGTTCGGCAATTCTGGAATGCACCTCTTCAGCAGGCGCTTCGATATACCCCTCGAACAGCTCCTCAACCTGTCCTGCCTCCCTGGCAATGAGTACTGCCTCGCCATAGGGATCGAGCCGGGGCCGTCCTGCGCGTCCTGCCATCTGGTGGTATTCACGTGCCGGAATCGGTTGCATCCCCCCACCAGCAGAAAACCGGAGGTAATCGCGGATGATGACCCGCCGGGCGGGGAGGTTCAGCCCTGCAGCAAGGGTTGGCGTAGATGAGATGCACTTGATCAGCCCTTTCCGGAACCCCTCCTCGACGATCCGCCGCTCTTCGCGGCTCAGGCCGGCATGGTGGAAGGCAGCGCCCCTGGCAACGCACAGGGCAAGACTTTTTGCCATTTCCGTATCAGCAGTGGCACCGAGCTGGTCTGCGCAGGCCGCAAGTTCCGGATCCTCATTTTTTATCGCCCCGGCAGCTCGTTTGGCGAATGCCTCGGCATTCCGGCGCGAGGAGACAAAGACGAGGCACTGCCCCCCCTCGGCAATCGTGTCCAGGCAGAGGTTGAGGTCCTCGTAGTTCTTCGACACCTGTTTCACCGGGCGATCCCCCTCGCGGAAATGGATCCGGTCGTTCCAGAACACCCCCTGCCGGAGGTCGACCGGCCTCCATGTGCTGGTGACGAGATCTGCGTCGAGCCACCCGGCGAGGAGCTGGGGGTTGCCGATGGTTGCCGAGAGGCCGATCATCTGCATGGCCGGATTCTGGTACCGCAGCTTGGCGATGACCATCTCAAGGGTCGGCCCGCGGTTCTCTGAGTCGATCAGATGGATTTCATCAATGACGACGAGGGTGATATCACGGATCCAGCGGGCACGGTTCCGTAAGAGGGAATCGACCTTCTCACTCGTAGCAACAATAATATCATTTCTCCCCAGCGAATCATCGCGGCGATCGAAATCCCCGGTAGCAATCCCGATCCGGATACCCTTGCCCCCAAATTCATCGAATTTTTCGCTGGCGAGTGCCTTGAGCGGGACGATATAAAGGCACTTTCCTTTTTTTGCAACATGGGTATGCATCGCCATTTCGGCGATCAGGGTTTTGCCGCTTGCTGTGGGGATAGAGACGAGCAGGTTCTTTCCTTCCAGCATCCCCGACTGTATGCATTCCACCTGCGGGGGATAGAGCTCCACGATCCCGCTTGCGAGGTAATGCTGTTTGAGATTTTCCGGAATCGGGAGTGTGGAAGTCAGCATGGAAAAAACCATCGAAAAATCCTTTTAACCTCACTGAAATTCACTGGCATGAAAGCTCTATTGAGGAATATTGACCATAAACCGGAATCACCCTCCACCAAAAATACCAGGAACCGCATACATTTGCCTTGATGTTGGTATTCCCGGGGCCTGGATTTAATAATAATAACTGATCATGTCCTGTTTTGACTCTTTCTTTTTCCGGTCAAGGAATGCAAAGACATTCTCGTGCGGAACCCCCTCGATGAGCATATCGATGGCAGCCCGGGCGGTCTTGAGTTGCTCCGGGTACCCGATCAGGGCAACGGTCTTCCCGAAGACCGATATCTCGACATCTGTCATATCCTCGATCTGCTCGCGGGCCCGCCCGTCTTTCCCGATAATCCTGCCCCGGAGACGGTCGAGCTGCCGGGGCCCGTCTGCCATTGCCGAAAGGTCGATAACATCCAGGAGCAGGTCCTCGTCCTCGATCATCTCGAAGGCACGCTCCGGGGAGAAGCCCCGGTTGATGGCATTGATGATCTCGACCGCACGAAGGAGGGGTATTGTGTTCTCATCCGTGGCCTCGACTTTGACCGACCCCTCCTTACTGTCAACGGTTATGGTCGTGTGCGTTTTTGTCTCGAGATCTTTTTTGGTTGCGCCAGCCTTTCCTATCAGGACACCAACCCTGCTTCCTGCAATCTTAACTTCCTGCATCATGTATGTATTCACCTCGTATTCCGTATTGTGCGGGCACCATTACACCACATATCTGTATTTTCCCAACCTGATAAACGGGTATCATGGTTCAGCTTCATTACGCCCCGTTACGGCATTGAACAGTTCAACATCCGTGCGTACATCGCAGCGGTTCCTGAAGAACCGGTTGATGTTTCTGATATCCCTCATCAGGAACGGGAGGGCGCGGGGGTGATCGCGGGTGACGGACTGGCCCATATCTATGAGGTATGGTTTGTCTCCGTACAATATATTGAACTCGCTCAGATCTGCATGCACCAGCTCTGCCTTGTTATACAGGGTATCGATGATACTCGTGATCTGGGCATAGGTTTCTGCCGGGTCCTCCAGTTCAACAGTGCGGAGCTGGGGATAGGGGATCTCCCCCTCCCCGATAAATGACATGACAAGAATATTCCGGTCCCAGACAAGGGGTTCGGGAACTGCGATCCCCGCATCACGGGCGCGGACAAGGTTCGAAAACTCCTTCCTCGTCCACGCGAAGATCAGCTCCTTTTTTGCTTTCTTGACGTGCGAGAACCGGCGGTCACCGGTGATATACGAACTCATCGTGGTAAAATTCGCCGTCTGAATCCGGTAGATCTTGATGGCAATTGCGACACTATCACGCTCGCCGTAAAAGACATTTGCCTCTTTACCGGTACTGATGGATCCTCCAATGACGGAGAGCCATTTCTTGTGCACGAGCTTGTAGAGCGCGAGGAGTGTAACCTCATCAAAAACGTCCTCCCGTACCTTGAGCAGGTTCGCATCCTTGATCCGGATGCCCATCTCCGCGATGCGCTGATCGAACTGATCCAGTTTTTTATCGATCTCTCTTCCGGAACTCACGGACGGGTCACCATCGTATATCCTGCCGCTCACCCGATATAGTCCCGCACCGGGGCAAGGATCTCGATGAGCGATTCCCCGCACGCCTTCTTCAGGTCGAGCGGGTGGATCTCACCTTTGCCGAACGCAGCCTCAAGATCGGTATAGGATCCGAAGTTCCGGTCGCCACCGAACTTTTCCGGCCGTCTGATGGTGATCTCGGGAAGGCGGGGGAATAGGTGGTGCTGGAAGATCTGGAGGAGGGGGTTCTCTGCAATCTCCGGTGGGCAGAACGCCTTCTGGCACTTCTTTTTGATCTCATCCTCGCTGTCGGCAACCGAGATGTAGTTCCCCTGTGATGAGGACATCTTCTTACCGTCAAGCCCGTTGAGGATCGGCGTGTGGATGCAGACCGGCGCCTTGTACCCGAAGCTCACGAGGTGCTCCCGGGCAAGCATATGGATCTTCCGCTGATCGATACCACCTACCGCTGCATCCGCTTTCAGAAGCGCGATATCCGCCATCTGCATAATCGGGTAGATCATCTGGGAGACGGTCGGGTGGTCCATCTGCCTTCCCACCTCGTCCATACTCCGCGTGGCGCGGTTCAGCGTGATCTCCTGCGAGAGCCGCAGAACCAGCAGTTCGTAATCGTGGTTGAGCTGGACATCCGATCCAAGCACATAGTTTATATGTTTAAGTCCGAGTCCTTCGAAGCAGCGCTTGTTGTAATCGGCAAGTTCCCGGACCTTTTCCATGGTCCCTTTCCGGTTCAGGAAGGCATGGAGATCGGCAAGCAGCACGGTAACCTCAAAACCTGCAGCCTGGAGATCGACCAGTTTGTTTATCGTGACGAGGTGGCCGAGATGGATCTCGCCGCTCGGTTCATAGCCGGCATAAACACGTTTCGTAGGGTGTAAAAGAAGCGCCCGGAGGTCCTCGTCCGTGACGACTTCGACAGTGTTCCGGGTAACACGTTCGTATATGTCCATCAAAAAGAATGGGCGATGATGGGTGTTAATGGTTATTCTGGATTGTCGTGAAATGCAGGGCAGCGTTTGTGGCGGCGATGGATTTTCCCGCGTCCTTTTCCCCGTCCATCATAGCGCGGATGGCATCGATGTTCTCGACAACGACATCCGCCTCCTGGTGGATGGCCTGGAAGAAGCAGAGCTCGTTCTTGTTGGCATAGATAGACTCCTCGAAGATGCAGTTCTCCCAGAGATCGGATCTCTCCCGGCCGAGGTCCATGGCGAATTCCTTGAGCTCGGCGGTACTCCTGATCGCGGCACTCTTCTTGATGAGCCCGAGCCGGGGGTGCTTGTTGATCAGCTCGATGACCCGTTCTTTGCTGACCGGTTTCTTGGTGGTCATCTGGATCGCGTGCATGTGCATCATCGTGGTAGGGACAATCATCGCCATGGTGGTGATGGAGATGTGCGGGAGGACGCTCAGGACATCCGGGCCGTGGTGACTGGGGACGCTCACCGGGTCAAGAACAATCGCATCGATCGGCCCTTTCTTGATCTCCCCGGGATCGGATCCGCGGCGGACCATGAT
>JBAVWM010000067.1:0-4273 GCA_049697815.1 Methanoregula sp.
GGGTTTCTTGTATTCCTTGAATATACCGGGCTCTGATCATGCCGGAACCCGTTTGATCCCGTTTTTTAATAAAAAAACCTCCATGAAGCATGACGGCATTTACACCGGAGCACTGAAAAAAAATAGACTCCACAATAAATTCCCATTTTTCAATATCGCAGGATTTCAAATTTTTCATGACAAGTGATAGTAACCCGATTCACATTGTGAACGCCTGAATCCTCCTGTGTGAATTCACTACCTTTAAGTAATCCGCGTCACATGGTGTATCTGTAGCGTCCCTGTACTCAGGGACACGAGAGGTCGTATGCCATGGCACAAAATGTGAAGATACCGGTCAATTACCCGGAAGCAGCAGAATCGCTCAAAAAACTCCTGAAACTCACCGGTTCCCCCGTTGCATTCCGGTTCGCGACCAAAAAGGAGGAGATCCCGGCCGGCATGGAAAAGCTTGACAGGACGATCCGGCACTGTTCTATGATCGAGCTTGCCAGGAAGGAAGGTAAAATCTTCTATTCCACAGCCGATAACCACGAGTGCAACGGCGGGGCATGGTCGCTCGGCCTCCGGGAGATCACCGAGACCTTAAAGAATGGCGATTTCTACTTCAAACTCGGGAAGTTCGACAGTTCTGCAGCCTGCAAGCGGACCATCGACCGGGTCGCCCATCTCGGCACCGGTGATACCTACGCTACGTTGTATGCCCCGCTCGAGAAGACGCCGTTCGATCCGCAGGTTGTGATCATTGTCGCAACCCCCTGGGTCATGCTCAAGCTTGCCCAGAGCACGCTCTTCCGTGTCGGGGGCCGGATCCATGCGGAGTTTGCCGGTATCCAGTCGGTCTGTGCAGATACCTGCGCCCAGACCTACCTCAACGGGAAGATGAACATTTCGCTCGGCTGCGACGGGTCCCGGAAGTTCTCCGGTATCGACAACAGCGAGCTGGTCATGGGCATCCCGGCCGAGATCCTGCCGGAGATCGTCGAGGCGCTCAACGTGATTGTGGCGGCCCCGGGGTCAAAGTCGGGCGGGAAATAAGTATCTGCCCAAAATCATAATCTGCCGGCTGATAAGGGACTAATTTTTAAAGAAATGGTGCCATTCAAAGCTAAGTTCTTTTAATCAGTTCCGCATTGCAATCGATCTCCGGAAAATTTTTTTCAATCACCCCCTCACCCCCCTGCTGTGAATTTTTCAATCGTGATCCGATCGATCGGCCGGACGGTCCACGCCGGAGAATGAAAAAAATTGTTGGTTGTACACCCATATTGTAGGTTAATTAACCTACAATCGCTTCCCTAACTAACAACTCATTGTTGCGATTGAAATTTTTTCAGCAGGGTTTGCCTGGAGATTTTCCAGCGAACCGGCCCGGATCACGAACCTTCAAGAACCATTTTTACTATCCTGGCAGAGAATTCTCCCTTTATTTCTGCATTTCTACAGCAATGGAGAATAGAACCGATTCTAGAGGATCATTACATCCCACAAATCCTTCACTCGAATACTTCTTTGCAATTTCAACAACTCTCTTACCGCCTCTATATTTAGATGCACGTTCCCAGCGGTCAGCTATTTGATTCGCACCCTGCCGGACACTTTGAAAACTCCTTCCCATTGTCTCACTCCATTTAACTATGGATATTCCCTGCCACGCCTCCCGACCCGCGACATCATCACGCAATAGGGATACTCCGTCCGGTATCGCTCGCATGCCTCTTTCTTGCAGGGAAACGGGGGAAGGCATACCAGCTTATCCCCGGTATCTTTCGCAAAGCACCACAGGCTGATCTCGTTCGGATATCGTTTGTCGTCCATGAATACAAGTCGCAAAACGTGGGTATCAAGGCGGTGAGGGCATTGGGTGAAAGTGTGAAGGCCGGTCTTTTCAGGTAGAGGTATAACTTAATGAAAGATTAGTGTGTTATATTATCGGATGAATTATTATGGTGAATAGAGAAGGGTTTCACACCCTCCTTTACCTCCCCCCATCCTCCCGTCACCCTTTTTACCAATCACAACAATCCCGGTACCAATGAACGCGATCGAGGTCTCCGGCCTCACCAAACACTTCGGCAAACTCGTCGCCCTCAACAACATCACCTTCTCCGTAAAAGAAGGCGAGACCTTCGGGTTCCTCGGCCCGAACGGTGCAGGCAAGACCACGACTATCCGGATCCTGACCGGCATCACGGCCCCGACCGGCGGTGACGCACAGATCTTTGGCAAGGATATCGTAAAAGACACCATCGCCGCCCGCAGGACCATGGGGATCGTGCACGAGACCTCGAACATCTACACCGACCTCACCGCGTGGCAGAACATGATGTTTACCGCCAAGCTGTACGATGTCAAAAAAGCGCTCCGCGAGAAACGGGGCAGGGAACTCCTCGAACTCTTCGGCCTCTGGGAGCGGAAGGACGACAGGACGAACGGGTACTCGAAGGGCATGAAGCGGCGGCTCACGATCGCAATGGGTCTCATCAACGACCCCCGGCTCATCTTCCTCGACGAGCCTACCTCCGGCCTCGATGTCCAGAGCAACCTCATCATCCGCGACGTCATCCGGGACCTCAATGCCAAAGGGGTCACGGTCTTTTTAACGACCCACAACATCGAGGAGGCAAACCTCACCTGCGACCGGGTCGCGATCATCAACCGGGGGATGATCGCCGCCATCGATTCGCCCGAGAAACTGAAAGGCACCATCCAGAGCGTCCAGTCGGTCGAGGTCGCACTCGACCCGGTCCCGGCGCACGCGGAAGACGGCCTCCGCGGGATCGCAACCGTGAGCGAAGTGCGGAAGCTCGGCGACAAGTTCCGGCTCATCACCGAAGACCCGCCGGCCGTGATAGATGGCGTCATGGCATACGCGAAGCGGGAGGACGCCCGGGTTATCAGCGTCAACACGTACGGCCCGAGCCTGGAAGACGTATTCATCAGGCTGACCGGCCTCGAAGTCCGGACCCGGGGGGTAAAGACCGTTGACTGAGCAGGAATGGCTCCGGCAGCTCCGGGTCGAATTCATCGCAGCATGGGCGATCGCAAAGAAGGACATACTCATCTACTATCTCAAGCCAAACATTATCGTCTCGGGCATGCTCTTCCCGCTCTTCATGTTCCTCGCGTTCGCCATTGGTCGTCCCGGCGACCCTGCGGTCATGATCCCCGGCCTCATCGCGATCACCATCCTCTTCTCGGCCTCGTCCATCGAGCCGGTCTCGATCCCGATCGAGCGCCGGATGAAGACTTTCGACCGGCTCATCTCCGCCCCGGTCTCCCTGCACGCGGTCGTCCTCGGCGAGAGCCTGAGCGGGTTCCTGTACAGTATCGGGATCGCGGCCGTCCCGTTCCTCGCGGGCGTCGTCATCTTCAAAACGCCGGTCCCGAACCCGGCCCCGCTCGTCATCGGCGTCCTCCTCACCTCGTTCTGCTTTGCCACGATGGGAACCCTCTTCGCTTCGTACCCGACCGAGAGCCCGGGCGACATCATGTCGATGCTCAACGTGGTCCGGCTCCCGCTCATCTTCATCTCCGGCATTTTCATCCCGATCGAGCAGATTCCCGGCATAGCGCAGTACGCGACATACTTCTCACCCCTCACGTACGGGAACGATCTCATCCACGCCGCATATTCCGGGACCACGAGTTTTTCCCCGGTCGTGGATATCGCGATGCTGCTCGTGTTCATCGTGATCTTCCAGTTCGCGGCAAACCGGCTGTACAAGAGGTTCAACGAGTGAGACCGGCAAAAAAGAGGTCCCCCGTTTCTAAGGAATTCGCGAACCGAAAGCACGGGTAAAAAATTGACCGGTTCATAAAATACACCGTCAGCACGGTATTATTTTAAAAAAGGGTTCAGAGAATTTTTGCTCCGGCAGCCGGACCGGGTGTACAGTCGAATACCTCCGTGATGTTCAGGATCAGCAATCCCTTTGCAGGATACTGCGGGCCTTTTGCTTTTATCTGCGCCTTGATCTTCTCATAATCCGGACCGCTGTTTTTCACCGTTACGGTCCCCTTGATCTGGAAACAGCGCTTCTTTTCAGGATCCCATATATATAGTGCCATATTAGGATTTTCCTTTACATTTGCGAGCGTTTTTACCATGTAGTTGTCCCCGATCCAGATGGTGTCATCAGCAATGATCTGAACCGTGCTCATCGGCACAACATTGGGGATCCCGTTTTTGGATGCTGTGGCAATGGCATAGGGTTTATTCTTCGCAAATACTTCTTTCATCTCAGTGGTTAAATTCGCCATGGTCGGTTTC
>JBAVWM010000068.1:0-5408 GCA_049697815.1 Methanoregula sp.
TGAGCTCTTCAGCTCATTATTCAACTCGCATTAATGATTTTTATGGTCAGGTAACTTCACCAGAAACGGTGAACATCCCCTCATTCCTCTTTTATCTCCATAAGTTTCCGGTACGTCTCCTCACCCACACACTCCTTTGCATACGTACACCACTGGACACACGAGAGAATATCATTATAGATGATAAAGCCGCAGTTGTCACAGGCCACTTTGACATCGTCTGAGAAGATCTCGACTTCGTTACCGCATTGCGGGCACTTTTTGATCGAGAGCGTGGGGGTCCTGAGGTTCGCAGAACCGGGACAGTGGTCAAGCACTTGTTACGCCCCCGGTTTTTTATATTCCAACAACAACGCCTCGCCATATTCCTTTGCTGTTTTGGTGGGGACATAGTTGAGCGCCTTCGTCCGTTTGAGCAACTCCTCGATGATGACCCCATCATCGGGAAGGTTCAGTTTCCTCACTTCCGCGATGATCCAGTCCAGCTGGTCAATTCCCGTCCCCTTGCCGTTAACGAGAATCTGTTTGATATTAATCTTGTCCGGGGGGATACCTCCGCAGATTGTGCAATAGTATCCGTCCTGATTATTCCCGCCCATTCATTTACCCCCGAATCATGTTCAGCGTCATCTTGAATTTCGTGATTGCACTGAGTGCGTGAGGAGCGTTTGCAGGAAAGATAATCGTCTGGCCCTCTTTCATCTGGAGGGTCTGGCCGGCGACCCAAACCTCGCACTCGCCATCAAGGATTGTAACAACCGCGTCATACGGAGCGGTGTGCTCGGAGAGTCCCTCGTTCTCATCAAAGGAAAAGACCGTGATACTCCCTGCCTTATTGTTAACGATCATCCGGCTCGCAACTGTCCCGTCCTGATAGGAAACTAACTCTTTGAGATCGAGGACTTTTGCCAATAGTTCTTCCCGCTTTTTGTCGTGCTTATCCGGATTTTCCTGTTTATATTCCACCATAATTTCCTCCCTCATCGCAGCCTGATTATGCCGAACCGGGCGCCATGCCCAGTTACTGCATCAGCCCCATCAGGTTTACTTCACCCCATAACTCGGCGATCTTCCCCTCCCTTACACGGAAAATCTCAATGGCCGTCAGGGTAATTGCTTTTCCCGTGGGTGAAACGCCCATGAAGTCCCCGTTGTGTGTGCCGCGTGCCGTGAAGCGGGCGATTACCTTATCCCCGTCAGCCATGATGTCATCAATAGTCACATACAAACCATGAAACGCAGCCCGGCAGGTTGTGATCACGTTGTTCATCTCCTCGATGCCGGGTCCGGGTGTTGGCAGCGGAGTGTGCAAGGAAAGTTCAGGATGGAGCAGGGCGTCGGCTGCCGCAAGGTCACCCTTTGATGGCCCGACCTCGAAAAATTTCCGGACAATTGCGATATTCGTTTTCTCGGCTGTTGTCTGTGTCATGCAGTATGCTTGGCAGATAACTATTTAATTTTGTTGTCCCTAACAAAGTAACAGATGGATTCAGCAATTGAAAATCTTGTCCAACTAGGTCTCAAAGAATATGAAGCGAAGATCTATGTCGCGCTCGTAGGACTTGGTGAAACAAATGTTCGCAGGATCCATGAAGTCAGTGGTGTCCCGCGCCCCCGTGTGTACGATGTTCTCAATGCACTTGATGAAAAGGGATTTATTGAGATACGGCAGGGAAGCCCGCTGATGTATTATGCAGTCAGGCCGGATATCGTAGTATCCGTCTTAAAAAAAGATCTCGATACCGCTGCCTCGGAAAGTGTGAAGACTCTGGAGGCTCTGTCATTAGATACCCAGCAGAATTATTCCCCAATATGGTATGTTCATTCAGACTGGACGATCCAGCGGAATCTGGAAGTGCTGGCTGAAGGTGTGTCCAGTGAACTCATCGTTCTCTGTTTTAACAAGGAGACCCTGGCAAAATTCCAAGAGCCGATTTTATCGATCGCAAAGGATCATGCGGTAAAAATCCTGTTTCCTGAAGGTGGTGCAAATGGGATCGTTCCCCTGGATGGCATCAGGTACTTTGAAGCCGGAACGCTCAGGGGCTTCTTTGGTGTGAATGTTTTCGAGAAAATATTCTCGGCACCTATCCACCGGGGAGGTGCACTCTTTAAACTTGAGTGCATTCTTATTGCCGATGACCAGGAGTCAATGCTTATCTACTCACAGAACGGGAAACGAATGGCGGTCATTATCACGCTCCCCTTTATCACCTGTGTTCAGAGCATGTTATTCTCCCAGATGATTGACCAGGCGCATGAAATGAGCAGCAACATGGAGAGCACAAGGAAAAAATGAACAAGACCGGAAAAGAATCTTATAAAAAACATACAACAATGGAGTCGTGAGGACTTTTGACAAATTCTCCAGAAGGAGCAATTCTCCAAAGGGACGGCAGGACGTATGCGGTCACTACCCGGATACCTGCCGGTATTATTACCTCCGATCAACTGGAAACAATTGCCAGGGTCGGTCGAAAGTACCATGTACCGATTCTGAAGATTACCTCAGGCCAGCGTGTCCTGTTCGCTGGTCTTGAGCCGGAAGATGTGCAGAACATCATTAATGATCTGGGCCCGCTTGCAAAACCCGAGAGTGCTCCCTGCGTTAAGTTTGTCCAGGCATGCCTTGGCACTGACTGGTGTAAGTATGGCAAACAGGACTCGATCAGTCTTGCCCGCGCCATTGATGAAAAGTTCAAAGACCAGACTTTCCCGGCAAAGATTAAGATTGGAGTCTCGGGTTGCCCGCGCTGTTGTAGTGAAAGTCAAACGCGGGATATCGGAATTGTAGCAACTCCAAACGGCTGGACCGTCTTTTTCGGAGGGAACGCTGGTACCCGGCCACGGTTTGGGGATCTCATTGCACGGGATCTCACTGCCGGCGAAGTGGTGGATTGTGCAGAGCGTCTTGCCCAGTATTACCGGAGCCATGCAAACCACCACGAGCGGACTGCCCGGTTCATGGAACGCATTGGTATTGACTTGTTGAAATCGGAATTACTTTCGTTGATTCCGTACATTCCTCTTGAAAAGGTGAAATAAGTGTGAAGATTACCGAGGTTGCAAAAATAGCGTCAATCAAGAATCCGCACAATGTTGATGTGCGTAAGATTTTCGAATCCCCGGATACCGCCGCTATTGTAATTACCCTCAAACCCGGTGAATCGCTCAAGAAACATGTTACGCCCGTCAATGTATTTTTCTACGTACTTGAAGGAACCGGAATTGTCGAAATAGGTGACGAACGGCAGAGTGTCAGTAAAGATTCCGTGGTAGAGAGTCCCGCCATGATTGCGCACACATGGATGAACGAGAGCAAAACTCTGTTCCGTGTGATGGTTGTCAAGATGCTAACGACCGGTAAAGGAAAAGATTCCCGGCTGCACTGAAACCACTATGTAAGTCGGTCCGCAAAGCAGGTGTGAGTATGGCGAAGGCGTGCGTATGCTTATACACTACGGGGTTTGCTTATCAGCCATTCCCGGAACGGGAAAAAGACGGATTATCATTGGAGTTTTGTTACTATATGCATTACCTTTGGAGGAACCCTTTCCATATAAAAGAATATGATTTTTCATACCAAGAACAAGATTTTTTTGGTATTGGATTGGAGATGATCGGAAAAGATGGATTCAGGATCCGATCATGATATCAGCAGGTTTTTCAGGAACGGGTTTTTTTGCCGGTTCTTTATGTTCAGACACTTTTGGCTGAACGGGTTTGTGAGCATGATCTTCGGTTTTCTGGATCTGCTCGGGCAGGTGTCCAAGGATCTCCCTGGTAACCTGAAGGTGCTCTTTCAATAAAAGCGATAACTCGCAAAGAATTTTATTCTGTTCAGTTATCAGGTTCTCAAGTTCCGGTGACAAACCTATACCGGATTCCGGAGACTCCGGTACTATCTGTTGTTTTTTTAAGAACTCCCCGCGGCGTTTCCAGATCTTGCTGATACTGTCGATCCCTTTCTTTCTGTCGGGAAAAATTTCCCGGTAGCGCTTATAAAATTCATGGCTGTCCTGGCAATTGACAACCAGGTCAATCTCTGCAGTGTCGATCTTCTCGTATTTCCGTTTATGGACGCGGGGCATGCAATATAGGATTGGATTTTTTTTGATTTGAAGGTTTCTCCGTCATAAAGTTAGATGATTTAAATAATTGATTTTCACTTTTTTTTCATCAGATTTTCAAAAAGAATGAAAGAAAATGATTAGTTTCGGCAACCCGTTTCATCTCAATCGGAAATTCCATGAAAAGTCAGGTGAATTATTGGAGAAAAACACGAGAATTCTTGATTATAGTCAGAATATCTCATGAAATTGAAAATCAAATTTATGGATTTTCTCAATTTACACCCATAAATTATATAATCAGAATAATCAGGAAAAAGCAAGAAATATTGACGAAAAATCCACAATCGGAAGGATTCTTTCATGCTGCAGGAAAAAAAACTCGTACCTGGAAATAATTTGGAAACGAATAATTTTCATGACGTAAGAATGAAGAGTTTAAAATTTCAGATTTGTAAAAGTATGAAGGCAATACAAGCGATAAAAAGTGAAAAAATGGATTAAAACAAAAGCATTTTCCAGATATCGATCTTTACATACCTTCGTGTATGAGATTAATTTGGAAAAATGTTGACAATCACGATAATTTATCTTCATACATTGGATTTTTTAAAACTGTGGACTTGATTATTTACACTATAGACGGTTATATTCAATTATAAAGAATAAGATTTCTACATCGGTAATTCATTTTGTTCTAATTTTTTTGTTTTTTTAATAAGAAGTAAAAATTTGAAAATAGATTGAGATTCAATTTTTTCCTCTCATCCGGATGCCTATGGTATTCTGATTGCCCGCAGGTTCGGCAGACGACTCTGAAGGATTATCAGATACCAGGGATCACTTGGAGTATCATCGCCAGATATCACCTTTGATCGAACTTTTTTTTTTGAAAACACCCCGGGATATACCAGATCGTTAGATATGCACCAACAGAGACTATCCTTCCCGTTTCTATCGGAAAAAAAAGGGGATATCAAATACAAAGCTTTAAAAAAATGGGACAAAAAAATCGCCATTTATATATAGCATCATACGGTTTATATGAAGGGAAAATGCAACAACTTCCCTACATTCTATGACTATTTCAGCATCAGAATGAGAAAATGAACAGTTTTAACAAAATTTAACGGACAAGACCACGAGGGTTGCCAAAAAGGGCGGGTTCAAAAAAAAATGGAATTAGACCTTCTCATCGGTCCCCGAAAGGGGGAAATACTGCTGGTAGACCTGCCGTCTCTCGTCAATATCAGTATGTAGGTAAATCTCCGTTGTCTTGATAGAGGTATGACCGAGGTTTTCCTGAACAACCCGGAGATTCTTTGAGCGCTTATACAG
>JBAVWM010000069.1:0-13176 GCA_049697815.1 Methanoregula sp.
TGAAGCGCCATTCTTCATCCAGCGAATAGAACGTATCCGCAATGCCCTCGAGAATAGTGGAGGTCCTTTCCTGCGCTTCGCGAAACGCCTCTTCTGCGCGTTTGCGTTCGGTGATATCGAGGACTACATAGGCGAACCGGGGGTACCCGCGGGGAGGTGTCCCCAGGTAACTGACGGTGGCGAGAAGCCAGGTCCCCGGTTCCCCCCGCCGTTCCACGTATTCGAACGTCACCGGTTTTTTGCTCTTCCGGCTCTCTATACAATGACCGACCCACATCCGCAGGATTTCACGCGGTTCACCCAGTTCAGAACCGCGTTTGTTTTTCATGGCATCAGGAGTCAGGCCCATAAATGAGGCAGTCACTGCATTATCGGTGATATGCAGCACGTCATCCTCGGCAATCATTTCCACGATACCCCGCATAACGCCGGCGGAATCAAAGAAACCGTGCAGGATGGATTCGCTCTCCCATAGCGCTTCCTGTGCCTGCTTTGGCCCGGTAATATTCCTGCGGAACGCCACTATACCCGCGGTTGAACCCTCATCAGTACCGGGAGCAGTATGCTCATGTGAATCCGGCAGGTCCGTTTTTGTTTTTTTATTGTTCCCTTTTCTCATCTGCCAGCATCGCCACCAGTATTCCCGGGAAATGGTGATTTTATCGCAGCCATTGCAGTCCTTGGCATATACGATCAATCCATTACAGTAATTAAAACCTTGTTAAGGATTTAAAAAGGATGTGGTCATATTCCAAATTTTGAAACGACCCTGACGAATGAAATGAGACGAGAGGATTATCGAGAGAAAACAAAAAGTGTTTGTCCTCCCCTCATGGAATTCAGCACGCTCTGATGCTGCTCAACACTCATCCAGCATTTTCTTGATCATTTTCATGGTCTCAATCTTGAACTGGAAATGCTTGATCATACACTCTTTCATCATGATCTTCGAGTCCATCATGCGTTTCATGAGCGTTTTTTTCTGCTCGTCGTTCAGGGTATTCCACATTTCCATAACGAGCATCTCGTTCTGCTGCATCATACCCATATTGGGGTGCATCATACCTTCGTGCATCTGTTTTCAACTCCTGCTCTTGTCCGGCTGCCCGGACTGGTGCCATTGTTTACACCAGGGAAATATAGTTCTATTTCAAGTTTCCAAAAAGTGCTTCATGGATTAGAAATAACACCGGCAGGGGATGTTTAAAAGGATCACCGGATACTATCTTACTCACGAGGTACCCGTCCCGTCCTCCAGGTGGGAACGTCTGAAACAATTCGTAATAATGAAGCTTGGGATGAGTTTACGGCTGCACAACAACCATGCCTTTCATTGATGTTTGGATCGGGCGGTAATAGACATATTTCCCGGCCTTGAGTGAATATAAACGAGCAGGATGCCCCGGTTGCGATTGCGGGGGCTACGAATGAGACCGGAGCCCCGAACCGGGTACAACAAGGTGAAGTACATTGTCGTTATTGGTCCATGTCGCGGTACGTACCTGTATTTACGGTAAGCGTTACCGGGATGAACGCCAGATTTAATAGAAGTCGTATTTGCTGCAGAAGCTGGCATTGCAGGGTGCAGGTGATTACCAATACCATGATGGTTTAGCCTCAACATTCTCCGGAATACTTGGGGAGGATATCTGTCTGATGTGACGAGCCGGTGCCAGCGGAGGTCGGTGCCTGGAGGTGAACAGTCCCCATCATTTCAAATTTTGTCTATACCAAAAAATGTTATATATGTTGCGTGTTTTGAAAATGCATTACCAGGTTTTTTGGTGATTGAACATGAACACGAAACATGCTCACATAAAGGCGGGTGACGGACGATGACCTTTACCCAGAACTCCGATCTCTATGTCGCAGTTCAGGACGCCGGCATCAACCGGGTCCTCCACCATGTCATGGTACAGCGGCCGTCACTCTTCAACTACGGGTCTATCCTTCCTGCAGCCAACCCGCGTCCGATCTGCAGGGACATCCCCACGGTGCCACAGGTAGTTCAGGCAGCGAACCCGCTGATTACTGAAATGGATCCGCTGCCAGTCATCCAGACACCCATCACGCTCGACTACATTGTCCAGATGACCGGGGGGGCAATGGACTTTTTCCCGGGGAATGTCTTCAGTCTCCCGCCGGAGCTGAACCCCCCGCTCGCTGACCAGCAGTTCGCAGTCCATTTCCAGGTCTGTGCCGGCCTCATCTGCCAGCCGAGAATGCGGATCTGGCCGCCAGTCCGGCGAAGAGGAAAGCAGGATAGAAGGGATTCTGATATTGACTGTTTTTGCCTTGACCTCTTTGCTACCGGTGGATGCGGGATCACAGGACTTCCGGGCCAGCAGTCTGTTGCAATGAACGTGGCCGGCATCGAGATCCCCGAGCTCAAGCCGGATGGTATGGAAGAGGCGATGGAGTGCTACGCCCTCCTCGCCCTGAACCGGGGGATTCTCCCGAAAGTCGCGGATGCAATATCAGCGGTCGCGTTCCGTGCCATCAGCCTTCCGGGCAGCCTGGGCAGCCTCACGCTTTCAGCATCGACAGCAGTCCCCCATAACCCCGCTGTGGAGGACAACCAGTTCAAGGCTTTCGTCAACCTGGATAATATAACGCTCAATCTTCCATTCCCTTCCTCCGGTGGCGGGGGTTCTTCCGGAGGCGGATCCGGGGGAACCGTCACGCGAACGGTCCGGCCGAGAACGCGGACGGGGACCCTGGACCTCACCGCTGCCGTGTCTGCCGGAACGTTTGAGAAGATCTTCAAAGCAGTGGTACAAGGGTTCCGGTTCTCAAAATCCGGCGATCGCAGTTTTGGCATATTCTCCGCTCACTACGAGGTAGCAGCGCACCTCGAAGGGGGCACGCTCGAGCTGCGTGATGACGGCACGATCGTTATCAAGGAACTCGACGTCAAGTGGGACAAACTCAGACTGGACATCGGGATTGATATCCCCGAGCAATGTGTCGGGGGCGGGGAAGTCTGTGTGGTTCCCCCATATCCGTCCTGTGATGTCCCCATCGTGGGTTGCGCAGCCTGCGTGACGATCCCCTCGTTCTGTTTCTTCAGCGGCAGCCCGGATATCACCATACCGATCGATCTGAGCGGGCTCATTACATCGGAAGTGACATTCAGTGCACGAATAGAAGCCTTTTACGGGGTTGGTTCGGGCGTCCCAAACCGGTGGCAGATCGTCGTTGTTCCGACCCTGCCGTTTGACCTCGACATCATTGACATTGCCGACACCGTTGGCGATCTCTTCAAGAACCTCGTCCAGGGAGCAATCGACAATCTTCTGAGTTCACTCGGGGCCCCGGACTGGGCGATCGATCTCATCGATGGGATTCTCGGCGGGATCGACAACATCATCCGGGTCATTCTCGACATTCCGGATGACATCGGGGAGTGGCTTCTGGATATGATCAGCCAGATCGGCATCTTCAGCTCACTCCTCAATGATCTCTATGATTACATCGCCCTCCGGATACCTGCGGTGTTCGAGATCGAGGATCCTTACCAGGTACTGGAGCAGGACGGCATCCTGATCCCGGTGAAAATTCCCATCGAGTTCATCGGGGTCAGTGTAAATTCCCATGAGATGGTGATTGAAGGAGATGTGGGGAATTGATCATGAAACCAGTACTGGATAAATACATGCTCGGGCAGGCAACAGTTGACAGTGGATCACTTGCCACCATGAGCTCGATCATACACAGGATTGCAGAGCCGGGCGAATACCGTGGTACCGTGTACCGCGGGACAGCAAAGGTGGGTTGTTTCTCCTTACAGGTGTGCGATTGCGAGGACCAGCCCCTGACAACCGAGGGGCTTCCCTGTCAGGTAACCATCGACCTCCTTTCCCTCGACGCCGCGACCTGCCCGAAGCCAGACAAAGACTCTTGCCTGTTCCCGTTGCGGACGGGGGGCCATGTTGTCTTCTTTGTCTCCACGGGACCCGGAGAGTACGCCGTCGAAATCTACCGGCGGGAAAGGAAAAAGGAACCCGTGAAGGTATTTGACAGCAGGTTGCTCGACAGGGGGGACCTCTTCGTAACCCATATCCTGCGGCCGGGCAGGTACGCGATCCGGAATACCAGAGGAAAAGGCCAGGCGGACCTGAACGTTGAATACCCGGAACCCGGGAAACTTACACAGATGATGGAACCTGTGCTGATCGAATGCAAGGATGGAATCATGAAGCCGGCTGAACTAAAGATCCAGCCCGTACAGGCAATCATGTTCAGCTGCACACAGCCGGCCCGGATAACCATCGAGCTGAAAAAAGCCGAGGACCGGCCCCGACCTGCCCGTCCTCCCATCGTCACCCCCGCAGCAATGCCGAGAAAAGAGAAGAGCGGTCCGACCGGGCCTAAAACGATCCTCCGGAAGATCCGGTTCTCCGGCTGAAGCAAGACCGGGGAACCCCATTTTTTTACGGCCCTGTAAGCACCGATCACGAACAGTGCGGAGATCGGGAGATTCTTTGCTTCCCGGATTGTACGGGAAAAAATGTCCTCATAGACGTGATCTCGCCAATACACAGTTTTGTGCAGAACGTGACGGTTTCCATGTGGCAGGATTCCTGCGAACCGAATACCTGTCTCCGGCCGGATACCCGGAAGTTCAGGGGCCGTCATTGCCGGGAAGGTGCCCGACTGAGGAGCACGCGGTCGGGGCAGGAGTAACCCGGCAAAGATCGTGGTGCCGGGCATGATCCCGGTTATAACCCAATCTGAATGACCGCCACCATGGAAGTCATGGAGTATCGTGCGGTCCCACACTTCCAATGTTCATGAGCATCCGGCTCCGGAATTTTTTTTTTTGAGGGAGCCTGCAAGCGAAATCCTTTTTGACCGGCACCGGCAACTACCCGTGATGGCAGGCAACCCGGAATCCGGGGGAAGGGCAATGCGCAATCTCACCCGGGTCCTCCTTACCCGGCTCGACAAGGTGTTGTACCCGGCAGCAGGTATCACCAAGCAGGACGTGCTCACGTATTATATCCGGATGGCCCCGTTCCTCCTCCCGTTCCTGCATGACCGGCCGCTGACCATGCACCGCTTCCCGGACGGGGTCGGGGGACAAGGGTTCTTTGAGAAGGACGCACCGGCGGGTACGCCGGAGTTCGTGGACATTTTCACCCGCTGGTCAGAGACTTCCGGGCGGGACGTTCATTTCATCCTGTGCAATAACCTCGATACCCTCATCTGGATTGCGAACCTTGCATCGCTCGAGATCCATTCCACCCTGTCGACCGCAGCTTCCTACGAGTCCCCCGATCTCCTGCTCTTCGATATCGACCCCGAATCGCCGCTTACGTTCGATGACGTGATTGATGTTGCCCATATTGTACGCGAACACCTGGAAGATAACGGGATCCGCCCGTTCGTCAAGACCTCCGGGAAGAAGGGAGTTCATATTGTTGTGCCGTTGGCAGCCGGCTATCCGTTTTCCGCAGCAAGGGACTTTGCGCACGGGATCGGGAAGGACATTGCCCGGGACATGCCCCGGGTAGTCTCGGAGTTCTCCCGGTCCCGGGATGCCGGCACGGTCTTCATCGACTACCTCCAGAACGCCCATGGCAGGACAATGGCTGCCCCGTACAGTCTCCGGGCTACGCCGGGCGCCAACGTCTCCACCCCAGTCCGATGGGAAGAACTCCGTCACGGGGTACGTCCCGAAGATTTTAATATAAAAACCGTGATTTCAAGACATGAGGATCCATGGAGGGATCTCTTTGAAGACCGGCAGAAAATCCGCTGAAACGGCACCCGCCCAAAAAACGAAGGACACGGCCGGGGCTGACAAAAGCCCCATCCCGGTAAAAAAATCCGGGAAAACGGAGGTAAAAGAAGCACACGTCTCTCCCGGGGAGGAAGAATCCCCCGCAAAGGCCGGGCGGCCGTTCTGGAGCGGGAGCATCACGATTGGCCTTGTGAACGTGCCGGTCCGGCTCCACACCATGGTGCGGGACCGCTCCTTCTCGTTCCGGCTGCTCCACCGCGATGACGGCCAGCCCCTGAAATACGACCGCGTCTGTTCCCGCGACGGCCGCGTGGTCCCGTGGGCGGATACCGTGAAGGGGTACGAGATACGAAAAGGCGAATTCCTTGTCTTTGAACCGGACGAGCTGAAGGCGTTGATGCCGGAATCGGACCGGAAGATACGGATTGACCGGTTCGTGTACTATCTCTCCCTTGACCCGGTCTATTTCGAGTCCTCGTACATTCTCGTCCCTGACCGGAGCGAGGAGGCATACGGCCTGCTCGTCACCGCCCTGCAGGAACTTGGGCGAGCCGCGGCCGGCACGATCACGCTCCGGACCAAGGAATACCCGGTGGTGGTGCACGTGTACGACGGCGCTCTTGTCCTGACCACGCTCCGGCATGCGGACGAGGTCACGATGCCCCATGCATTTGCCATCCTGCCCACGCTCCCGGTCCCGAAGGAGGCCGAGCTGGCGCTCGCAAAGAGGATCATCACGGACCTGTCCGGTGACTTCTCCATCCATGATTATCCCGACCGCTACCGTGAAGCGATCCTCGGTTTGATTGATAAGAAACTGGCCGGTGAGAAGATTGTGTACGAGGAGCCGCACCCCGAGGAGGCGAAGGAGCTGATGCAGGCACTGCAGGATACCATAGCCACGCTCGGCCGGAAATGACCGCCCCGGTCCCGCGTTACCGGCCGATGCTGGCGGGTACCGCACCCGCACCGTTCAGCGATGATGCCTGGCTCTTCGAGATCAAGTGGGATGGCGTCCGGGCGATCGCAACGGTGGGAACAACCGTCTCCCTCCGGAGCCGGAACGATACGGAGATGGCCCGGCTGTTCCCGGAACTTGCAGAGCTCGTAACGCTGGCACCCGGCACGGTGCTGGACGGGGAGATAGTAGTGATGACCGGGGGAAAACCGGACATGCAAGCCCTCCTGCTGCGGCTGCAGGAGACCCGTCCCGTAGCCGGGGCGACACCAGTCACCTACATCGTCTTTGATATCCTCCGGCGCGGGGATGAAGACCTGACCGCTCTCCCGCTCACCGAACGACGTAAAATTCTGCAGTCCATAGTACGGGAAGGCCCGCATGTCGTCATCTCTGCACCTGTTGAGGGCCGGGGCGGGGACTATTACCGGGCTGCAGTTGCACAGGGCCTCGAAGGGGTGATGGCGAAGCAGAAGAACAGCCCGTATGAACCGGGGGTCCGGAGCGGTGCATGGCTGAAGATCCGGGCAACCAGGAGCTGCGACTGCGTGATTGCCGGCTACACGGCAGGAAGGGGTGGACGCGGCCCGGCATTCGGAGCCCTCCTGCTGGGGCTGTATGAAGGGGGAAAGCTGGTCCCGGTCGGCAAGGTCGGAACCGGGTTTTCCGACCGGCTGCTCGCGGAACTTATGGAGAAATTTGCACCGCTGGTAACCACCATCCCGCAGCTTCCCGGCATCCGTGGCAGAGTGGTCTGGCTGGAGCCCGTCCTTGTCTGCGAGGTTGGGTATATGGAGGCGACCCGGGACCGGAAACTCAGGATCCCCCGCTTCATCCGGCTCCGCACCGACAAGCCTGCAGCAGCCTGTACGATCGACCAGCTCGCGGATGAAAAACCACGTCGTGAAGCAACCATAACAAAAGCGGGAAAGACAACCGAACCGGAGGTAAAACCGGCACTGAGGTCCTACCATGAGAAACGAAATTTTTCTGTCACACATGAACCCGAGGGGGCGCCGGATATGAACGGGAACCGTTTTGTCATTCAGGAACACCACGCCCACAAACTGCACTATGACCTGCGGCTGGAACGGGACGGGGTACTGAAGAGCTGGGCAGTGCCCAAGGGTATTCCTGAGACCACTGGCGAGAAGCACCTGGCCGTGGCCGTCGAAGACCACCCGCTTGAGTACGTGTCGTTTGAAGGCGAGATCCCGAAAGGCGAGTACGGGGCCGGCACGGTCTCTATCTGGGACAGCGGAACGTATGACACCAAGCACTGGGATGCGGAAAAGATCGAAGTGATGATTCACGGCCGGCGCCTTCAAGGGGCGTACGTGCTCGTAAAATTCAAGCGTGCAGGAAAGAACGACTGGCTGCTCTTCCGGACGGCGTAAGTCCTGCAATGCAAGCGGTTCCGGGGTCGGGCCTGCCGTCACCGTTGCCGGTATACCACGGGAGAGAGCCCGTTCATCTCAGTCCTCGTTTGCAGGAACCGGAATATGTCCCCCGCGTGCCAGTACGACCGTGATATTATCGTCACTTCCGGCAGAGAGTGCTTCCTCCACCAGCTCCCGGACCGACTTCTCCACGTTCTCTCCGTTCTTCAGGACAATTTCCCGGATCTTCTCCTTTGTCACGAAATCATGAAACCCGTCTGAGGAGAGAAGGAGGAATGTGTCATGTACATTCACTTCGTAAAAATCGGGTCTGACGGCACAATCCGGATCGCCCAGTGCCTGGGTCAATACCATTGACAACGGGTGTTGCCATGCCTCAGCCGGGGAAATTTCTCCGGCATCAAGAAGTTTATTCACGTAGGAATGATCTTTTGTCGTTTTCAGGTCGTTTTCAGAAATGAAGTGAGCACGGCTGTCGCCGATGTTCACGACAGTACAGGCGAGGTCATCATCAACGCACGCGGCGAGGAGGGTTGTTCCCATTCCCCGTTTTTCCGGGGATTTTTCCGACACCGCAAGAATCTGTTCCTCTGCGTCGAAAACGGCATTTCCCAGTATTGTCCTGATGTTGCCCTCATAGAATTTCACCGCGTTTTTCAGGCACTCGATGGCGATCCGGCTCGCGACTTCACCACACTCGTGCCCACCGAGTCCGTCCGATACTGCAAGGACATCGTAATCACCGATCCGTTCGGCACAATAAGAATCCTCGTTGTTGTCACGAAGTCCTTTTTCTGACAATGCGAAGAAAGACACGCGGGACATGGTCTCTCAGCTTTGGGCGATTTGACGATTTATAGCCAGCCCTGGGAAAACAGAAAAGATCGGGGATCGTACTGATCCTCACAGGTTCAGTACTTCTCTAAATTTTCCTCCATACATTCTGGATAATCATCAGTCACCACAAAACCCCAATTAACCGAACTTTCGAAGAACCGGGATAAAAGAGATCCGTTTGATTTTTTTGTGGCCGATAGGATTACGATGCGGAGAATCCTACTCCTGACAGAAAATAGTCAGGGGCTGGATTGGTACTTTACCCAAATTTTTCAGCCGGAAAATTTCCAGTAACCCGTATCATCCATCTCCGCTTGTAAGGTCACTGGATCCCAAAACACCTCGATGACCGGCGATCCCAAAACCGCCCCTCCTTTCTGATCCTGTGCTCCTGTGGGGCCCGGAAGACCTTTCGCCATCCAATTGCGTGTATTAGCCCGGATTTTGGATCACGACGAAGAAATATCAATCCGGGCCCGATACGCAGAGAAAAATATCCTTATTGTACCGTTTTTTCTGAATTCCCCGGATTTGAGGTACACCGAAATTGTTCGGCCTTTTACAAATCGTCCAAAATGAACTCCGTTTGGCAAAAAGAACCCGATTTACAAAATCACTCCCCTTCCCAACCTTTACTCTCCGGATCGGTATTTTCTCCGACGGAGGCTGTCAGAGGATCGACGGGGTCGGGGGTACCTGCAGGGAGGGGGAAGAGCGGGGCGCCGGGCCGGTGGGGGCGCCAGGGAATTTGTATCCTGGACGCCGGGAAACCGGGTGGGCAGGTCGATCTTCCCTGCGGCAACGGGAGTCCGGACGGAACGATAGTGCATAGTTTTTTTAAAATATACTGGCATATACTCATGTATATGCCAGAGGTAACAACCGTCAGAATGCGATCCGATACCAAGGCTCTTCTGGATGATCTGAAACTGAACCCGCGGGAGACTTACGACGATGTTGTCAGAAGACTGGCCCGGGCTGCGTACGATGATGAGCCGCTGAGCCCGGAAGAGATTGAGGCAATGGAAGAAGGAATTGCCGATATCAAGGCCGGCCGGGTTTACACGCTCGATGAAATTATGAAAGAGTGTGGCGATGACAACGTGATCAAGGCCCGGAAATTGTGATTGTTTTGGTATACCAGATCCTTTTTTCACAACGGGCAAAAAAAGACCTGCTTGGATTTCCTCAAAAACAGCGGATTCGCATTGAACTTGCCCTTAAACAGTTTGCCGAAAAGCCGGATCTGCGGCATGATGTTGTGAAGATAAAAGACAGCCCCAGGAAAAATCCGCGATACCGGCTCAGAATCGGAAAGTACCAGGCAACGTTTTTCATGCATCACGATATTCTCATCATTGAGATCATCACCATCAGGAAGAAGAAAAATTTTGATTATACCGGATAACCGGGAAAACCCTGGATTCCGGATCCCACCTTCCGGCAAGCGTAGTTCATCCCCCCGGGTCTCACTACCCTCCTTTATCCAGAAAGTAGATTACGTTGTCTTTTTTCCATTCGACTTCCCCGGGGATTCGTTGGACGCTTCCGTTTACGTTTGGAGTTACCTTTCCCGGTAGTATCACCATCGGTATTTTTCTGGAAGATCTTTGCCCTTACTGATGTTTTTTCCCTCAATTTTTAAAGGCCAGGCCAGGTTATTCTGTCCATGATCAGGTCAGCTCATTGCCGATTCGGATCACGTCCCGCACCAGAAGATCAAAGTCTTCGTACCTGCTGCGATGATTGGTAATGGCGACATGCAGGTACTTTTTAGCTCTGATACTGACCGTCGAGGGCACTGCTATTCCCCGCTCCTGGAGTTCGATCTCGATCTGCTTGTTCAGATCATTGAGCCGGGTATTGTTTACGTCATGTCGGGCGTAGCGGAAGTTGACGATATTGAGCGAGACCGGCAACGCCAGCTCAAGTTCCGGAGCAGCATCGACCAACCTGGCCAGATAATGCGCCTGGTCGATATTCTGCTGGATGAGTCGCCCGTACTTGGCGGTTCCGTGCTCTTTGAATGTCATCCAGGCCTTGAGTGCGTGAAAGCCGCGTGAAAGCTCAAAACCGTAGTCAGCGAGCCAGGGCACATCGACGCCGGTTAAACCACGCCCTCCTTCGCCATGGGCGAGATACGTCGGGGTCAATGAGAAAGCCCGGCGGTGATGGTCGGCGTTCCTGATGAGGATACACCCGACAGGGTACTGCAGGTACATCCACTTATGGAGATCAAATGCCAGCGAATCTGCTCTTTCCATGCCAGCGACGAGGTGCTTATAGTTGGGAGCGATGGCTGCCCATGCACCAAACGCACCGTCGACATGGAACCAGCACCGCTCCGCAGCGCAGATATCTGCAAGAGTATTGAGATCGTCTATGGCAGCTGTGTTGGTGGTCCCGGCGGCCCCGATAATGCAGACCGGGAGAAGTCCGTTTGCACGGTCGTCTTTGATCGTCGCTTTCAGAGCCGCGAGGTCGATTTGCATGGACTCGTTCACCGGGATTCTGCGCAACGCATTGTTTCCAAAGCCGAGCAGTTCAACAGCCTTTTGTATCGAGGAATGAGCTTCATCCGAACAATAGATGGTCATCTGCTGCGGTGTGCTGTGCATTCCCTTACTCCGCACGTCGACGCCGGCCATCGTATTTCGCGCAACCGCCAAACCGATGAGGTTTGAAGCCGAGCAGCCACTGGTAAGAAGACCGCTGGCAGCAGGAGGATACCCCAGAAGGGTCTTGCACCAGTCGAGAACCTGGATCTCGACGTAGTTATTGCTGAGATAGGAAAAGGCTCCACTGACCGCGTCCGTTGAGGCTGCAAGCAGATCTGCATACATACCCATCACGGTTCCGGATCCCGCAACCCATCCCCAGAATCTCGGATGGTTGTTGCCTATCTGGTAGGGGAGGATGTACTGAACATACTCTTTGTAGACATCCTCTGAGAGTTCGGGGTCGGGAGGAGGTGGTCCTTCAAAATGAGATTTCACCTGCTGTGGCGCGTGCTGCCAGACCGGGCGGTCCCGTATTGTTTCCAGATAGTCCATTGTGTCATCGATGATCCGGTGGCCGAGGGCACGCATGGACTCCCATTTTTGTGGATCCAGCGTCTCTTCGGAAAGTGCTTCAGTCTGCTGGTTCATGATTATACTCCTCCTGAACGTATCCTGACGGGATAGCTAAGGTCAGGAAACCGTAGTTCGATTCGGATATGTATACTTATAGAATGACCTGGTAAAAAACCGTTTACCGGAGGAAAACCTGACCAGATAAAAGGGCTGTTCTCCGATTATCTCCCTGAATCAGATGCTCAAATCCATACAGAGACGATAAAAAAATCAACGAACGGGGGTGGCAGGTTTTAAAAAGTCTCCGGGATTGAAAAAGGATTGTTATCACACGAAATCTATTCAACCCCATCCCTGGAAAAGAGTAAGGCGGCCAGGTGTCTCATCGATCACAGTCCCGACGAAACTATGAAAGGTATCAGAAATTTGCTGGATCAACATGGTAACAACTGTCGATGGAGCAGCACCACAGGTTCGGGAGAGGAGCCCGGAATCTGATCCGCGAAGGCGGTTTGGGCGGGGTCCAATTTATGGAGATCAATTGTGGGCCGGACTTGTCAAAAAGGTGTTCAGAAAAATGTTTCAAAACGTTTCCCCCCTCATCCCGGAATCCTGCAGGAATGAAATGTGAAGTACAACTATTGGAAAAACGGAAAAGATCTCTATCCGGTTTGGCGTAACTTTCTCCGGTGCCTGATAATTATGCTGAACCGGGCAACGTCCCCTTGCAGCTGCAGTAACCCCTTCATGGTTACTTCGCCCCACAACCCGACAATTTTCCCGTCCTTTCCACGGAAAATCTCAATCGCCATCAGGGTAATTGCTTTTCCGGTGGGTGGAACGCTCATAAATTCCCCGTTATGTGTGCCGCATGCAGTGAAGCGGGCGATTACTGTATTCCCATCAGCCACGATCTCATCAATGGTCACATGCAAGCCGTGAAAGGCAGCCCGGCAGAGAGCCTGCGGTTTTTCCCGGGAAATTTTAAAAATTTTCCCGGAAAAATTTCCGGTGGAACACATCATATATCTCCGCTCAGGAGGTCATGGGACAAAAACACCCCGATTACCGGCGATTCCAAAATCCCCCTTCCTTTCTGATCCTGTGCTCCAGCAGGCCTCAGAAGGACTTTCGCCATCCAATTGCGTGTATTAGCCCGGA
>JBAVWM010000070.1:0-1565 GCA_049697815.1 Methanoregula sp.
GTCATGTTGACACCTGCCAAGCCGATGCCTTGAAGGTTTCTCGCCTGGTAGCTCGCGGTGCTATAGAATTGGGAGCTCGTGAGGGACGTGTAGCCAAAGGGGTGCAACCCCATTTTGCGGTCACGAATGCTAGCAGTTTATAGGCCCGACTTGGACGAGGCAAGATGCCCTGGCGTAGGCGGCGTGTGTCGGTTATTTTTTCCCGTGGGGCGATTCTTGGTCGCAAGGAGGCGACGCCTATGGGAGACCTACACGTGGACGGGCGGCATTCACCGCCGGTTGTTTCTCCGGAAGAAATGGCTGGGCGATTTCATGGCGAATTGATCGGGGCGATGCCCGACTGGAAACGACAGCTGAGCGAAGATCCTTCGCGGCTGGCAGAATTGGAGCACGACGTGCGCGATGCCTTTAGCCGCGGCGCCGACCTGGTAGTGGCGGGGCTAATCGCCCTGGTGATGAAGCAAGCGGGGTTCGATGAAACCTGCGAACAAACGCGGCAGAACTACCGCTTTCCGCTTTCTCGCGGGCGGGCCCGGTCGCTACGGATTCGGCTGCTGGGCGGCTTGCTGGTGTGGGTGACCTCGTTGTATTGCGAGCCGCGCTGCGGTTGGTTTCGGAAGCGTGACGAAAACGTGCCGGGGCTGCACATCGAACTGGCGCAGTTCGGCTTTGGCAAAGGTTGCTCGCCGGCGTTGGAAAGTCGAGTGAGTCGGCAAGCGGCCTTGTGTCCGTCGTTGCAGTTGGCGCAAGAGGAACTGGCACGCGAGGGACTGGAGATGAATGTCAAGACGATTGCCCGCGTCACCTACCAATGCGGCCAGGGGATGTTGGCCCTGCGGACCGAGGAAGTGCTGCAATGGCGGCAGGGCAAGCTGCCCGCCGGCAAGGAGTTCGCGGGCAAACGCATCAGCGTGCAGATCGACGGCGGACGGACGAAAATCCGCGGGGATTTGCGTCCCGCAGCGGCAGAGGCGGAAGCGACGGACGAAGAGGGGCTGCTGGTCGAGAACGCTCCGGGGCGATCGAAGAAGCGTCCGCGGCAGACGTTTGATGCCGAATGGCGCGAGCCGAAGCTGGTGACGATTTTTGTCCACGATGAGCATGGTCGCATGGAGAAGCAGTCGCGGGCAGTGCTGGATGGGACGTTCCTGGGGCCGGACGCGATCGCGGAACTGGTCGCCATGCACCTGCATCGCTTGGGGGCTGCACGGGCGGCGAGCATTACGTTTGGGGGCGACGGCGCGCCGTGGATTTGGGACCGACTGCCGACGATCGTGCGACTGGCCAAACTGGACGGGGTGCCGATCCACGAAGTCCTGGACTGCTGCCATGCCGCGCACCACATTTCCCTGGCTCTGGCGGCGATGGGGCAGAACGAGCGGGAGCGGATGCCGTTGTACCGCGAGCACCGCACACTGCTGCGGAACGGTCAGTGGCGGCGCGTTGTCGAGGAGTTGGCGGGCTTGGCCGAGATCGACCCCGAGAACGAGGATGTCCGCACCCAGATCGCCTACTTGCGCAAGCATGGCGAAGCGGGGCGTTTGCAGTATCCGACGTTTCGCAAA
>JBAVWM010000071.1:0-2248 GCA_049697815.1 Methanoregula sp.
TACTAGTACGCTGTATGACATGAAGTAACCATTCCTATAAAAAACGGAAATTTTTTTCCCTCCTCAGAACTCCGGAAAACCCCGTATCCTGCACGGCTATTTATACCTGATAGATTATTTTTCCTTCCCGCGGAAAATAAACGCCCTTAAAGCCCGACATGCGGCAGCCGGGAAATGCTGCGGGATAACCTGAAAAACGGGATCCCCACTATGGTTGAATGGATGGACCGGGAGGGTCACCGGGTGGTAGTGAACGGTTACGATACGCGGGGCATGGAAACGGTCCGGGACGAGGTGATCATCTTTGCCGATTCGGTGGACTGCCATGATGACAGGGTGGACGGCATCACATACTTCAACTGCGGGGAGTTCGATGCAATGTGGTTTGATGCCCACTACTTCCCGGAGAACATGAAGGACCGGGGCATGGGTGGTTGCAGTGCCAGGCAGCGCTGTCCTGCCGGCCTGAAAAAAAGCATTCATTTTTCCCTTTTTGAGGTACACGGTTGGCTCAGGGGAAACACCAATGAAGGTAACAAGGCTCTCCACTGGATCTGACAACCGCTCATATTTTGAAGATATCGAAGTACCATTCGAGTCCCGGGGGGACTTCGGTCTCTTCACGATACCGGAGCCGGCCAAGTCGGTTTTCTTTCGGGAGATCCCCCGGGGCTGGGTATATTCATGGCACAATGTCGTATGCCGGGAATACGTTATCGTGGTCGAAGGGAAAGCCGAGATTGAGGCTGGAAGCGGCGAGAAACGGGTGTTCCGCAAGGGCGATGTCCTGCTTGCCGAAGACCTGACCGGGCAGGGACACCGGACCCGGGTTCTTGGGAAAAAAGTCTGGCGGCAGGTGTTCGTCACCCTTCCGTGAGAGAGCCGTTCATTCCGGCATCTGCAAGGTCCCCGGGTGGACCCGTTTGGTTGCTTTTTTTTAGTACGACCCGTACCCGACTACAAGGGATACCGTCACAGGATTATCCGGGTTATTGCATGACCGATCACAGATTTTTTTCGAGGCCGTGTATCCATGACCCGTGGGAAAAAACCGGATGAAAGGCTGAAGAAAGCAAAAGGATTTGCTGAACGGATGTGCTACCGCTGGACCGATAACCCGCACCGGGATCTTGCGCATGATTTTGAGATCTTCAAGCCGACGACCGCCCGGCTCGTCAAGGTCCGGCAGACCGCAAATCTCTGACGGAGAAACAAATGTAATGGAGAAGTCTGGTGGAGATGTGCGGGAAGCTGTATCGATAGAATGCATCCGCATGTTCCGGCGCTTTTTTTAAAGAGAAAAAACTAAAAAACAACAACATTCCCGGTAAACCAAGTCCATATTTCCGGAAACCTTATAGAGAGGGAGCAACACTGCCTTATTTGGGAGTATTTGTATGTGGTTTGAAATTCTGAACCTGATTTTAGGTATCGCCTTTGGCTTTTTCCACAAGGGAAAGGAAGACTATTACAGCCTCCTGAAGTACGGTGTGGTTATCGGCCTTGTCCTCGGGATCATCTTCGTGCTCGCTGCGCGGTACCTTGTTTCCGGAGGTATGAGTATCAGCATCGGGGATTTCGGCGCGCCCGGCTTCTTCATCGAGATATTTATCTTTCTCGTCATCTTCATCCTGGGTGCTTTTGCCGGTGACTGGCTCGAACGCGTCTTCAGGAAATAAATTCCTTTCAGCCAATGCAACACCCACTCTGCCTAATGTTTTTTGGAATTGCCGGCCGGCCTTTATGATAATAATCTCCGGCGCGCTATTTTCCTGAGCAGGAGCCACTACAGCAATGAAAATTCTTGCCATCCACGGAAGCCCCCGGACGATCCGGAGCAGCACGCGAAGACTTGCGCAGTTCGTACTCGAAGGAGCTGCTGAAGCCGGCGCTGAGACCGAGTTGATCGACCTCTGCGACCTCCGCATCATGCCCTGCACGGCGTGCGAGGGCTGCTCGTTCAACGGCATCTGCGTGTTCGATGATGATGTGCCACCTCTTGTCGGGTGGATGAAGGAAGCGGACGGGATTGTATTCGCATCGCCGGTCTACATTGACAATGTCTCCGGGCAGATGAAGGTCTTCTTCGACCGGCTTGCGGACGCGATCCTCTATCAGCTGCTCTCCGGGAAATACGGGTGCTCGGTCGCGACAACGCACACGTCCGGTGGTGACGAGGTAGTCGCGTACCAAAACCGTGTCCTGAATTACCTTGCCGTCATTTCTGTTGGTGGCCTCAGTGTTGCAA
>JBAVWM010000072.1:0-4528 GCA_049697815.1 Methanoregula sp.
AAGGTATTCCAACCGATTATGCAATACGATATTCTGTTGAAAAATATGATATTTTTTGTAATAGCCCCCGAAATTAAATGACTCATTCCTTTCCTGTCTGCGGAAAAAAAAGAATATCTGGTTTGCGATGACGACCTTGGTGACAAGGGACTGTTCTGCTCATGCGACGAATAACGGGGAGGTTGCGGGTCAACCTTCAGCGTTACCCCCAATAGCGGGTATGTCGAATTCTCTAAAGTGAATCTTCCTACTCTCCGGCTTTCCCTGCCTTTTCTCTCTCTTTATGCATCATCAGGTATTCACACTTTCAACCCGCTCTCAACACCCCTTTAATATTCAGGGCTGAATGTACGAAAAAAGATCGGGAGAACCCATGAAACCACAGATCATCCTGCACCTTGACATGGACAGCTTCTATGCCTCCGTGGAAATGCAGGTTAATCCCAAACTCCGCAATAAACCGGTTGTCATTGGTGCGGATCCAAAACAGGGCCGGGGCCGGGGGGTTGTCTCAACCTGTTCCTATGAAGCCCGGGCATTTGGCATCAGGTCTGCCATGCCTGTCTCGCAGGCATTTGGTCTCTGTCCTCATGCTGTGTATCTCCCTCCCGATTTTGCCCTCTATTCGAAGGTCTCGGCAGAGGTAATGGCCATCCTCCGGTCCTATGGTTTCCGGTTCCAGCAGGTCAGTATCGATGAAGCGTTTCTTGACATAAGTCCTCTCGGCAGTTTCCATGATGCAGCATTCATTGCAAAACAGATCCAGGCAACTATCGAAAAAAAACTGGGCTTGACCTGTTCGATTGGGATTGCGCAGAGCAAGCTTGTTGCCAAGATCGCGTCTGATTTTAAAAAACCCGCCGGACTCACGGTTATTGAGCCGGCAGGAACGCAGAACTTCCTTGCTCCATTGCCGGTAAGGAAAGTACCGGGTATTGGCCGGAAGGCTGAACTGGCACTTTTTGAGCTGGGTATCATGACCGTGGGTGATCTTGCTGCATATGATGCCCGGAAGCTTGTTGCGGAATTCGGGCGGGGGGCTGCTGCCTTGCACGAAACGGCCCTTGGAATTGATGGAAGTGAAGTGGAAGAACGCTCGGATACGAGATCGATCTCCCGGGAAATTACGTTTGACATGGATACGGATGATCCCGAATTGATAACCATGACAATGGATACCCTGACTGAAGAGGTTTATACCGGTCTTGTTCAGGAAGATTTCAGTTTCCGGACGCTGGCAATCAAGGTAAGGTACCAGGGATTTATTACCCGGACCCGGACTCGTACCCTCTCCCATTATACCCGTAAGAAAGAGATCCTGCAGACCTGTGCTCAGTCTCTCCTGAGGGAAGTGATGGAAGACCGGAAAGTCCGTCTGCTTGGTATCCGGCTTTCATCGTTTGAGAAATCGGATGCCCGACAGACGACTCTGGGGTTGTAACCCGCCAGATCCCTCTCTGGCCGCCGTGGTGACGATCCGTCCTGCCGGTAGATTACCCTGATATGGATATCCGGATATTGTTACCCAACCATTGTTCGATCTCTTCGGGTTCTGTTGTGAATGCACGGATTCCCTCCGCAAGCGCCAGGATCCCGGCCTTATCCCCCGTTAACCGGTATCCCCCGGATGCGAGCGCCTGCTCCATCACGGCCAGTGCAGTTGCGGTATTTCCCTCCCGGAATGCCGGGTATGCGCAGAGAGAATAGAAGATGAACGCTGCCCTCGGCACGCATTCCGGTATGAGGTTTGCACGGAAGACAAGCTGATGGAGGTTTGCTTCGGAAAGGACACGGCAGTCGCCCTTTTTAGCCATCATAATCCTGTGGTGGATTGCCTCCACCTGCCCAACCGTGAGATCCTCCATATATTCATGACTTTACCGCCAGACCATGCAAAGGTTGTGGTTTTGCCGGCATTCCGTCCCAGACGGACGGGAAAATCCTCTGCAATCATAAAAAAAAAGTGTTAAGAAATCCGGCTGTCCTGAGCTTCCCATTTTCCATAACTCGATCTGATGAGCAGCAAGCAGGGCTAGAAGAGCAGAACGGATGCGATCGCCGAGGTTGGAATAAGAAACGCGAGTGCGATCAGGACGATCAGAGCTGCACCGAGTGCTGCGAGATACATAAGCAGCATCTTCGCATCAGAGCCACAGCACATTTGGTGAAAGGCCGGTCAGGTAGACCATGACTGCAAGGGCATAGGCAGAAACAGAACAGGCATAGGACGAGCGCCGGAAGGAGATACATAAAATCCCCGGATTCAATGCTGACAACCACAATCAGGAAAGCAGGGATGATCTGGAGAACCGCAAAATTACACCTCTTGCTTGTCAGGAACATGCTGACGCAGATGGGGAGCGGGTATAGGAACTGAAGATGTCAAACGCGGTGAGCCAGGTGTGCATCGTTGATGCAATCACTCCGGTAAGGATTGCAAAAAGGATGAGCAGGCCTCCCGGTGGAAGCAACCGGGCGATCACTGAAAGGAGCCCCGCCCAGAGCAGCCCGAGCGGTCTAAAGAACGAGGAGATGGTCTGCCCCCTCCGATTCTTGTAAAGGAGAATGCGGTTTCCGGTATGTAAACCATCCGGAGGATTCATTGCTAATCCCGGCCTTCCCTGTATCCTTTTATCATGGCCATACTCCAAATATATAAGAACCATGGAAAATGCTATACACATTCTTACCGGTGATCCTGAATGAGTAGCATGAACCTCGAGATTTTTGACCAGATGGATGACGCAGAAAAACACCAGTATCTCGAGTTTCTTCTCTGGCACTACCGTGTCGTGGATGCGTTCTGGTTCATCAACATCAGTGACCTGTACGGGCAGCCGGTCGCGGAGAAGATCAATGAGCAGGTCTGGGGAAGGGTTGCCGGCATGGCAGCGAAGGATATTGTCCGCAGGTTCGGGATCAACAAGAAAGGCCTCACCGGGTTTGTCCGGGCTCTCCGCCATTTCCCGTGGGCGATGATCGTTGGCTACACCTTTATCGAGAAAGAAGATGAAGTGATCATCGAGGTACCCTCGTGCCCAACGCAGGAAGCCCGTTTGCGGCGGGGGCAGGGGGAGTATATCTGCCGTGAGATGCACCGGGCGGAGTTCACCGGCTTTGCCCATGAGATCGATCCGCAGATCTGCGTTGAATGCGAATTTGCCCCACCGGACCCCCATCCGAAGGAAATGTTCTGCCGGTGGCATTTCAGGATGAACGAATAATCCGAAAAATCCCATCCGGGTCTTACTGCATCATGGCCGTCTCCTCACTTCTTATTCCGGTTATCATATATGTCTACCTGAATATCCTGGCATTTGCTGTTTTTACCTATGACAAGTTCATGGCAAAGGTGAAGAGGGGGCGAATCTCTGAAAACTCACTTCTGCTTCTTGCAGCACTCGGTCCCTTTGGTGCGCTGACAGCTATGGTGGGGTTCCGGCACAAGACCCGTCATATGAAATTCTTCCTTGTGCTGGTCTTTGCTATCCTGCATCTGCTCCTGTTTGTCTGGTTATGGCCTCAGATCATCGGGTAAATTGGCCGGTGCTCTCCGCAAGGCCCTTAAAAAACCAAGGAGGTCACCGGACCGGCACGGAGATATCCGTGATGATCTCCTCCGGGGATACCGCGCGGGGATCATTCGGGTAGATATCCCGGATCAGGCCGCAGATCGTCTGGCCGTTCTCCTTAATCCATGCAAAGAGTGCAAAGTAGGTTGGCTCGCAGCTGACGTACGGTCCTGTATGGACCTCGTGTGCCACTCGCCCTCCCGGGAGTACATACGATGTGATTTCTTTTGCGCCCTTCATCAGTTCATTGACCCGCCATGCAACTTCGACCACTGCAGTACCGTTCTCTTTTGCCTCCTGGACTGCGGCCGGTGAGTTTCATGGCAGAGGAAATTCGGCAGGCCGGCAACGCCTTTTTTTTGGATATATGCAAATACTTTCCTGATGAGTTCGGGGATCAGGGCATAGGTGCCAGTCTTCCTTGTCCCAAGCACATTCATGGCAGGGACTTCAACAAGGACAATTTCCATCATAGCTGATATTACACAATTCCCAGATGGTGAATAAAAAGAAGTTGAGGGTTGTGCAGCGCGAAAGTGCAGCTTCACGGACAAATCCTACCGCTTTAATACCGGGCTCTTCCATATTTTTCCTCATGCGGACGAACAGGCATCAGTATTTTCTCGATCTGGCGACGCGGTGCGCTCACCAGGGCACCTGCCTCCGGAGGAACTTTGGTGCAATCATCGTGGACGAGTTCAATACCATCGTGTCAACCGGGTATACCGGGGCCCCCCGGAAACAGATGGACTGTACCGAGCTCAACCGCTGCTGGCGAAAAGAGCATAATATCCCCTCCGGATCCAACTACGAGCGGTGCCGGAGTGTCCATGCCGAGATGAATGCTCTCCTGCAGGCCGGGAAACTTGCACGGGGATGTACCCTCTATCTTGCAGGCTTTGATGTTGAAACGGATGAAACAACCCAGATATGGCCTTGTTTCCTCTGCTCCAAGA